>DAOOQY010000194.1:0-4740 GCA_035389025.1 Verrucomicrobiota bacterium | reverse complement strand
GACCGGCTGGGAGAATGCAGGCGCGATCTTGACGGCCGTGTGGGCCTTGCTGGTGGTGGCCCCGCCGATCAGCAGCGGAATCTGGAACCCCTCGCGTTCGAGTTCCCGCGCCACATGCACCATCTCGTCGAGCGAGGGTGTGATCAGCCCGCTGAGCCCGATGGCATCGACCTGCTGTTCGCGCGCGGTCCGGAGAATGGTGTCGCTCGGAACCATCACGCCCAGGTCGATGACCTGGTAGTTGTTGCAGCCGAGAACAACCCCGACGATGTTCTTGCCGATGTCGTGCACGTCGCCCTTGACGGTGGCCATTAACACCTTGCCTTGGGCGCGCGCCCCCGCTTCCTTCTCGGCTTCGAGAAACGGTGTCAGGTAGGCCACCGCCTTCTTCATCACCCGCGCCGATTTGACCACCTGCGGCAGAAACATCTTCCCGGCTCCGAACAGATCGCCCACGATGTTCATCCCGGCCATCAGCGGGCCCTCGATCACATCGAGCGGACGCCCGTACTTGCGCCGGGCCTCCTCGACGTCGGCCTCGACGAAGTCGACGATGCCCTTGACGAGCGCGTGGTGGAGCCGTTCCTCGATCGAGCCGCGCCGCCAGGCGTCGTTCACCACCTCGGTCTTGTCCCGCTGCTTCACCGACTCGGCCAGCCCAACCAGGCGCTCCGTGGCGTCGGGTCGCCGGTCGAAGAGCACGTCCTCGACCCGCGCGCGCAAGTCGCCCGGGATTTCTTCGTACACCTCGAGCATGCCGGGATTGACAATGCCCATGTCGAGTCCGGCCCGGATGGCGTGGTAGAGGAAGGCGCTGTGCATCGCCTCGCGGACGAGGTTGTTGCCGCGGAAGCTGAACGAGATGTTGCTGACGCCGCCGCTGACCTTCGCGCGCGGCAGGTTCTGCTTGATCCAGCGCGTGGCCTCGATGAAGTCCAGCGCGTAGCGGTTGTGCTCCTCGATTCCGGTCGCCACGGTGAGAATGTTGGGATCGAAGATGATGTCCTCCGGCGGGAAACCGGCGCGCTCGGTGAGCATGCGGTAGGCCCGGGCGCAGACCTCGATCTTGCGCTCGTAACGATCGGCCTGGCCGCGCTCGTCGAATGCCATGACCACCACGGCGGCGCCGTACTGGCGGACCCGGCGGGCTCGGGACAGGAACTCCTCCTCTCCTTCCTTGAGGCTGATGGAATTGACGATGCCTTTGCCCTGGAGGCATTGCAGCCCCGCCTCGATCACCGACCACTTCGATGAGTCGATCATCACCGGCACACGGGCGATGTCCGGTTCCGATGCGACCAGGTGCAGGAAATGCACCATCGCCTGCTCCGAATCGAGCATCCCTTCGTCCATGTTGACGTCGATGACCTGGGCCCCGTTCTCGACCTGCTGGCGGACGATCGTCAGCGCCTCGTCGAACTTCCCCGCCAGGATCAGCTTGGCGAACTTGGGCGACCCGGTCACGTTCGCCCGCTCCCCGATGTTCATGAAGTTCGAGTCCGGACGCAGCGAAAGGGCTTCGAGACCGCTCAACCGGAGCCACGGCTCGACCGCCGGTGGCACGCGCGGCGGCGCGCCGCGGACGGCGGCGGCGATGGCCCGGATGTGTTCGGGTGTCGAGCCGCAGCAGCCGCCGACGATGTTAATCCAGCCGTTGGCGGCGAAGTCGCCCAGATCGCGGCTCATCTGCTCCGGCGTCTCGTCGAATCCGCCGAACGCGTTGGGCAGCCCGGCGTTGGGATAACAGCTCAGATACACCGGGGCGATCCTCGAGAGTTCCTCGATGTAAGGGCGCATCTGCTTCGCTCCCAGGGCGCAGTTGATGCCGATGCTCAGGAGCGGGAAATGGGAGACCGAGTTCCAGTACGCCTCGACGGTCTGGCCCGAGAGTGTGCGTCCGCTCTTGTCGGTAATGGTGAACGAAACCATGACCGGGACGCGGCGTCCGAGTTGCTCGAAACACTCGGCGATGGCGAACAGAGCCGCCTTCGAGTTCAGGGTGTCGAAGACGGTCTCGACCAGCAGGGCGTCAACCCCGCCTTCAAGCAGGCCCCGCGCCTGCTCGGCATAGGCGTCGGCCAGTTGCCGAAATGTCACGGCCCGAAAGGCGGGATTGTGAACGTCCGGACTCAGCGATGCCGTCTTGCTGGTGGGGCCCAGAGCGCCCAGCACCAGGCAGAGGCGCTCCGGATGCCCGTCCATGTGGGCCTCTGCCGCCGCGCGCGCCAGGCGCGCCCCGGCAACGTTCAACTCGTGCGCGAACGCTTCGAGTCCGTAATCGGCCAGGGAGATCGACGTCGAGTTGAACGTGTTCGTCTCGATCAGGTCGGCCCCCGCCTCGAGGTAGGCCCCGTGAATCTCGCCAATCAGTTGCGGCTGGGTCAGGTTCAACAAGTCGTTGTTGCCCTTGACCGGACAGGCCCAGTCCCGGAACCGTTCCCCGCGATAGCCGGCCTCGTCGAGTTGCCGGCTCTGGATCATCGTGCCCATCGCGCCGTCGATGATTGCGATCCGCTCCTGCAACAGGCGGCGAAAGTCCGCCGCCCGACTGCTCTCGTGACTTGAATGTTCTGTCATGGATTTCAAAGGGGGGGCTCACGAGGGCGCGCCGGGATGCGGCGGATGGCCGCCGTCCTCCAACGCTGAAGGCCGGCTGGCGACGGCTTCGGACTTCGGCTGGGCGAACTCGCGCAGCCACAATTCGAGGCAGAGCAGCGCCCAGAGCCTCGAGTCATGCCGCGTCCGGCCGGCCGCGTGCTCGCTCGCCAATCGACGAATCCCGGTCTGATCGAGGAACGCGGCGATGCGTGCACCGGGCCCCAGCAGCATGTCTTCGAGCATGGGCCGCAGAGGGCCGCGAAGCCATTCGCCGGCCGGCAGGTCGAACCCGCGCTTGCGTCGAGTCAGGATGGACGGGGGCAGAACCTCGCCGGCGGCTCGCTTGAGCAGAATCTTGCTCTCGCGGCCATCGAGCTTGCAGTGCGGCGGGACGCGCGCCATGAACTCGAACACCACGTGGTCGAGGAGCGGGCTGCGCACTTCGAGCGAGGCGAGCATGCTGGCCCGATCGACCTTCACGAGGCCATCGCCGGGCAGAAAGCCGACCAGATCGGCATATTGAAGCTGCGATAAGTAGCCCAGTCCCTTGACCGATTCGAGGATCGCATCCCGTTCCGCATCCGCGTCCGATCCTCCCACCTGCGCCCGCGTCCAGTCGTTGTACAGCCGGGCCCGCCGGCCGCGTTCGAAGTACTCCTGCGCCAGCCCCCAGCAGGTGGGCGGCCGATCGACGACGCCCAGATAGCGATGGACTGTGGTGTCGGGCGGGAACGCCCGGGCAAGGCGGGCCACGGCCGGGCGGATCGGGCCGGGGAGGAAGGCCTGAAGGCGCCTGTGGCGGTAGGCGCGCCGATACCACTGATAGCCCGCAAACACCTCGTCCCCCCCGTCGCCGCTCAGGGCGACCGTCACCGCCTTGCGCGCCATCACCGACACATAATAGGTGGGGATCATCGAGTTGTCGGCGAACGGCTCGTCGTAGTGGCGGACCAGCCTGGGCAGGATGTCGACGACGTCGGGTCTGACGATCTCGTGGACGTGGTCGGTCCCGCAGTGGGCGGCGACGGCCCGCGCATAGGGGCTCTCGTCGTTCGGGTCCCCCTCGAATCCGATCGAGAACGTCTTCACCGGGCGGGAGCTGAGGCGGCTCATCAAACCGACAACGATGCTGCTGTCGATCCCGCCGCTGAGGAACGCGCCCAACGGCACGTCGCTGATCATCCGCAGCCGGACGGCTTCGAGCAGACGCTCGCGAAGCTCGGCGGCCAATTCCTCGATCGAGGCTCGTGACTGTTCCGGCGGGGCGCAGAGCCGCGGATGCCAGTACTCGGCGAGGCGCGAGCCGCCGTTGGCCGCGACGGTCAGCGTATGTCCCGGCGGCAGCTTCCGGATGGCCCGGTAGATTGAGCGGGGGGCGCGGATGTAGCCGGTGCTCAGGTACTCGTCCAGGGCCGCGTAGTCCAAATCCAGCCCAATGCCCGGGTGTTCTCGCAGACACTTCAGTTCGGAGCCGAAGACCAGCTTCTTCCCGTCCAGAGCGTAGTAGAGCGGCTTCTTGCCGAACCGGTCGACAGCCAGGGTCATGCGCTGCTGGCCACGGTCCCAGATGGCGAAGGCGAACATCCCGCGAAACTGATGGACGCAGTCGGCCCCGTGCTCCTCGTAGGCGTGCAGGATGGTCTCGATATCGCCCTGGGTCCGCAGGGTGTGCCGCGGCGTCAGACGATCGCGCAGTTCCTGGAAATTGTAGATTTCACCGTTGGCCACAAGGCGCAGCGAGCCGTCCTCGTTGGGCATCGGCTGGTGGCTGGTCGCCAGGTCGATGACCCCAAGCCGGCGGAAGCCCAGGCCCACCCCGCCTTCGCAGTGGAACCCCTCCTCGTCCGGGCCGCGATGCGCGAATTGACGCGTCATCCGCGCCAGCAACTCCGCATCCACGGGCTCGTTCGAGGCAAAATGCCAGATGCCACAAATGCCACACATAAATCGTCCGGAACGCCATGCTGCCCAAGGCCCCGCCGAAACGCAACCGCGCGATGTCGCATGCGATGGCGCGCCGGGGCGCGCACCAGCACGCCGCCTCCCATCAACCGCCACTCTCGGAGCGGCCGAGTTCCCCAGGACAATGTGCGCATCTGCGATTTTTCGGGGGTAGGCTGGGAGGCGGCTTGAGCCGCTGGA
>DAOOQY010000193.1:0-7341 GCA_035389025.1 Verrucomicrobiota bacterium | reverse complement strand
CAACGCGAAATTCACGCCGGGCGCGAGCGAGCCGTTGATCGTCTGGCGGGCAATCTCGTTGGTCCCGCGCAAGAGGATCACGTCGGCGTCGGCGCGGTACGGGAGGCCGTAACCGTCGCGCGCCTGGCCGTAAAAGACGCACAAGGGCTGAGGAAGGCCGGCGTGGGAGCGCGGTGCAATCAGCGCCAGGCCCAGGCCCAGCAGCGCCAGCGTGGAATTCAGCAAGAACCTATTCATGCCACACCGTCTTTCTCCATTTTCCATTTTCCATTTTCCATTCTCGACTCTCCACTCTTCACTCCCGCTCAGTCCCCTCCAATCGAGTAGGTCTGGAAGAAGATCAGGATATCGTCGACGCCATTGCCGTCGCGGCTCCCGCTGACCATCGCCCCATGGATGAAGCGTTCGATGCCCTCGACCGGATCGGCGAGCAGCGTTCGACCGGGGATGATCAGCAGCCAGCGCGTGTTCCAGACCGAGCGCCCGACCAGGCGCCCGTTGTTGTGGGTCTCGGCCTCGTCGAATTGTCCGCGGTCGTGGTAAGCGCGGAATGACGCGAATCGGCGGATTCGGGCCAGCGGTTCACGGAGCGAATCGATCACGGGAATCCAATCCGGATCGTCCAAGTCGGCTTCGCCCACGTTGTAGGGCAGCGGCATCGCCTGGTTGAGAACCGTCCAATGGCGCGTCGCACCGGCGCCGCCGGTCGGGGACCGCATCACATCCTCGCCGACGGGCACAAGGTAGACGCGCGGCTCGTTGGCCAGGCCGGCGCCGGTGAGGTTTGTGTTGAAGGTGATATTGTAGCTCCTGAACCAGACACCGGCGGAGCGGATTTTGGTGGCGAAATGGCTGGCATCGTAGGCGTTGTCGCCGCCGGCGAGGTCCTGACCGAAGTAGTTCTTGCCCGCAATGACAAAGGTGGGGAACTCGATGACCAGTCCCGGTTCGACGTTGGTGGTGTCGGTAAACGGGCGGCAATAGCGGCGGAACTCGGGGACCTGATGCAGGTCGGCCACCTTGCAGTTGTCGAGTGCCAGCATCCAGGTGGCGTCGCTGCTCGAGGATTGCGAAATGCGGAACAGCTCGCTGCGCAAGGAGAATCGACTGGTCTCATTATCCGGGTTGTTGAAGCCGAAGCGGCCCTTCACAACGTCCCAATCGGCCTTCATGCGGGCGAGGATGTCGGCCAGGCCGGGCTCGCCGGCGGGGCCGCCGGCCATCGGGGTGCCCAGCCAGACGTAGAACCGGCCGGGGAGCCGCGCCCGGACGACCTCTTCGAGGAAGCGAGTGCCGGCCGTCTTTGAGGTGTCCGAATACAACAGACCCGTCTCGTAGTCATAGGCCTTGGCGGCAAGGTACGTGTAGCGGGCGGCGAGGTCGAACGTGCTCTGATAACGGCGCAGGGCGTCGTCGCGGAAGATGCGGAACGAGATGTCCGCATAGCGCTGCGACTGGATGCGTTGCGCGGCGCGGACGCGCGTCTGACCGCGCTCGGCAAGGAGACGCTGGCCTTCGGCGAGGAGTTTGGCGACGCGCTGATAGCTCTGAGAAAGGGTTTCGATCTGCGCGAAGAGTTCCGCCTGCTTCACATACTGGCTCTTGAGCTTGTCCATCGTCTCAGCCGTGTTGAAGCGCAAGAGGTCATAGTATTCGTTTCCTTTGAGCAGCTTCTCGAGGTTGACGTTCTTGACTCTTTGAGCCGCTTCGGTCGCTTCCGCGGCGTCTTCGAGAACGGCGGCACCGGTTTTGGCGACCCAATAAGCGATTTCAACCGGCACGCTGACGGCCGGTTTGGTGGCCACTTCGGTCTCGGCGACGGGGAACGGCGCAATGACCCCCATTTCGATCGCGGGCATCGCCTCGGCCCCTTTGTGAGCCGTCTCCTTGATGGCCTTGGCGGCCAGATCAATCGCCCGTGCGGCCCCCTTCAGCGTCGTCACTGCGATGATCGTGGCCGACTCGGCAGCCTTGGTCTTCTCGTCCTGTTCCCATTCCGCGGGGTAACGCTCGTAGTCGGCCAAACGGTGCTCGATCTCCGTCTCGAGTTCCGTCATGGCCTGTTCGTACTCGCTCATCTTCGCCTCGAGTGCATACCAGGCTTGGACGTAGTCCGAGAGGGCGAGTTGGAGTTCGCCTTGCGCGGGGCGGTAGCCGCTCCAGTCGGCGGGCTTCATCTGGAGGCCGTCTTCGTTGGCGTACACCTTGATCGTCCCCACGATATTGGTGGACGCATCCGTGTGGTGTTCGAGCTCGAGATAGTCCTCGTATTCATGCCCCTCGAAGTCGCTGCCCGGCAGGAAGACGAGGTTCTGGACCTCGACTTCGATCGGGTCCGCGTCGGCCGTGGGCACATCGACCAAGAGGTTCTCGAGGTCGAGGATGCGCCAGTTGATGAGATCGGGGCCGTCATAGCCCTGGGGGTAGGTCTTGCCCGCGCCGATGTCGTCGGGGTACGGGTAACCGTAGAGCTCGATCAGGCGGTTGTGATAGTCGATTTCGTTCTGGGCGAGCGATTCCTCGAGGTCATAGAGCGAATCGGACTGCGCGCGCAGGTCGCGTGTCGCGTTGCGGGCATGATCGAAGGCGACGCACGCATTGTAAAGCGCCTCGAGAGCGCGGTCGTAAATCTGCTCGAAGTGGGTTTGGCCGGCATCAATGGCGGTGGGGTCGATATCGAACGGAACGACGTTGCGGGCCAGGCCGAGTGGATTGACACCCCCGTTGGCGCTGTCGACCTGGTTCTGGATGTCGCGCAGACCGCTGGCGATTTCCCGCAACTCGGGCGTCGAGACGCGGTCGATTCTCTGGATGCCTTCGGGCGGCAGGTTGGTGCCGCCGATCTGGGACATCAGGGTGATGTTCGAGACCATCAGCGAGTTGGCCACCGCCCAGTCGTAGTAGGCGGCTTGGCCGGCGCGGCTGGCCCACTCGCCCAGACCCCAGGCGCGCTCGGGATCGGTGTCGCTGTAGCCGGGCAGGCGCCCGTCCGCATCCTCCGAGTAACACTGGCGGCAGGTCAGCTTGACGATCTCGACGCCAGTCCGGGCGCGGGCGGCGGCGGTCTCGGCGAACTTCTGCTCGTCGAGGTAGTCGGTGCTGACGGGGGCGTTGCCAAGCAAGGTCGCCTCCGGTTCCGTATGCCAGCCGAAGTTCTCGTAGGAGAGCAGGTCGTAATAGGGGCTGATCGCGCTCAGGTAATGGCCCCAGGCATCGCCATGGCCCTGCGGATAGAGGCGCTTGGCGTCCTCAGCGAGGATGGCCCCGACGCTGTTGGTGGGGGTGCCTCGGATGTTGTAGTTGTAGGCGTAGGCCGGCTCGCCGCCGTTGATGCCCGCCGTGAAATTCCAGATGAGGCGGTTGTAGATCGGCGAGGTCTCGACCGACGGTTCCAAGGCGTCGTCGCGCCCGCGGAGCAGGGCCAACTCCTCTTCGAGCAGGTTTGGCACCTGGTTCATGAACGGGAAGATCGAGGTGGCCTCGGCGCCGTGTTCGTCCTGGGCCAACGAGGTCGGGAAGGCGACCGTCGGGTCCTGGGCATCGGCATAGGCCTCGTTGCCCAGCAGCATGTAGAGGTCGTGCAGCCGGCTGGCGGCGAACAGCAGTGTCTGATTCAGGTTGGGGTCATCGGTGCCGGTGGCAAACCCGAAGGCCTTGGCGCGGTTGAAGATGGTTTGGTAAACGGCAATCAGCCCGCTCGAACTGGCGGCGTTCAGGTTGAGGGCGACGTCGCCTTCATAGGGTCCCCCCGCCTGACTGATCATGCTCACCCGGGTGTCCA
Organism: Verrucomicrobiota bacterium; assembly: GCA_035389025.1. Lineage (GTDB taxonomy): Bacteria > Verrucomicrobiota > Verrucomicrobiia > Limisphaerales > J093 > MWFF01. Next base: position 3,560 of record DAOOQY010000193.1, on the reverse strand, counting down.
CCGCGTTGTCGACCATGTTGGTGAAAATCTGGACGAATGGGTTGATGCCGGTCATGGCGCGTTTGACCCAGCCGGGCGCCAGGTTGTAGGTCCATTCGCTCCAATTGGTGCCCGTCAGGCCTTGCTGGTCGAGCGGGCGGTATCGGACAGCGAAATAGTGATCCGACAGCGTGAAATCGCTCGCCCCGGCAATCATGACCTCATTGGCGTTGGTCGTGCCGTAGGTGAACCAGTTGCCGCCCTCGAAGTTCTCGTCGGGCACGAGCCCGCCGACTGGATTGGCCCAGCGCCACTCGAACTCGACTTCCTCGATCATGCCGGCGAGATCGGCGCTGTAGCGCATCGAGAGTTGCTCGGCCAGCGCGTCGTCCGGGTAGATGACCTCGAGTTCGCCCGAATAGAGTTCGGGCACCACCTTGATCACGGTCAGGCTGACCGGCTGCGCGGTGGGGACTTGATTTCGGTTGGTGCTGTTGTTGAAAGCGAGTGTGACGTAGCCCACGCCGTTGGTCAGGCGGGCGGTGAGGGCGGCCCTGACGTAGGCGGTATCCTTCTCGATCAGCAAGAGATCGGCTGGCAAGGCCCCGATGGCAGCATTCCAGGCGTTGCGCGGGGTGGTATCGAGCGCGGCAGCCATGTCGCGGGCGGCAGTCTTCTCGAAGTTCTCGAGCACGTTAAGCAGCAGGTAGCCGTCGCCGGTGAGGGTTTCGATTCGTTGGCCTTCGAGCACCAGCTTATCGCCGCGGTTGTGGTCGAAGAACAGACGCGGGTAGAGTGAAGGCGGCAGGTCGGGGAAGCGAATGCGGGAACTTGTGGTTTCCTGACGGGCGAGGTCGGCGCTGATCATTTCCTTGACGACATCGTAGTCGAGGCTCACCTCGTCGCGGTCGGCGACGGGGTCAAGGAGGGTGACGCTGGGACGGCCGGTGGTGCGCGCCGACTGGTCGTACTCGATGTCCACGCTGAGTTGGTTCCAGATGTCCGGCAGGCCATGCGTGGGGAGGGTGAGCGTCTGGCCGAGTTTCAGTTCCGGCACCTCCTCGGGCCACACGATGTGATACGTGACCGAGATGGGCGTGCCGGTGGTGCCGCCGTTCTCGAATGGACTGGGCAGCCAGGGCAATTCCTGACCCGGGGCGGGCTGGGCGTCGGCTGCGATCTCCGGGAAATAGAACGTCGGCTGCATCTGGTAGTAGTACTGCATCGCGGCATCGGCGGGGCCATCGTCATCGCCGGCTGACACGGCCCACCAACTCAACTTGCGGTCGCGCCAGGCCGGCGGTTTGTTCGTCGAGTCGGTGTTGGAGCAAAGGGGCATGGCGGACAAAGGCATGATGGGGGTGATGGCCTTGCCGGCGATTCCCGAACGATCGAATGTGTAGAATACATTGGTGGCCAGCACCTGGAAGGTGGCCATGCTCGGGCGGCCGGTGGCGGGGTCGACGCAGTCCACCAACACGTACGGTTCGGAAAAGTTGGCCGTGTTGAGGTCGTTGCGCAAGGCGTAGGCCACGCCACTGAGGACGAGCGCGTGCTCTTCGTTGGGATTGTAGCCGGGGAGGGCGGAGTCGTTCTGGAAGTAAATCGAAGGCGAACTGAGGATGATCGGGTCAACCACGGCCATGACCCGGGCCGACGCGATCCAGTCCGCGTTCTGGATCGTGCCATGCAGGCCGTAGGGCCCCTCGTCGCGCAGGAGATAGGGATCATCGGTCTGGGTGAACGGGTAATAGGCGACGAGGCCGGTCTCCTGGCCCGTCAAAGCCTTGTACCAGGTGGCGGCAATTTCGTCTGCCGTCCTGGCTTTGTTCCAGATGCGCACCTCGCCAATCGCGCCGAGGGTGTAATTGCCGTCCCAGGCCGCACGGCCGATGTAGAGGTCGGAGGTCGTGTCGCGTAACGGTTCATTATAGGCGTTCAGGTAAAAGATGTGCTGGCCGTTCATGTAGGCATCCATCCCGTAGCCGGTGTACACGAGCGCCAGGTGCGTCCAGGTGTTGGTCGGCATCACGCCGAAGTACCTCTTGTAGTAACCTGACGTGACAGTGACCAGCGCCAGCACCTGTCCCGACTCGACGCCGAGGTAGAACTGGCCGTTGTTGTGAACGAGCAATTGACTGCTCTGAGTGTTGGTGAGGTTGACCCAGGTCTCGACGGTCAACTGGCTGCCCACGTTGAAGAGCGGGTTCCTCGGCACCAGCGCGTAGCTGGATGAGATGCCCCGGAATTGCAGGGCGTCGGCGGTGGTGTTGATCGAGTTGCCGCTGCTGCCCAGACCGCTGGCGATCACGATCTCCGGCGGGTCCGTGGGCCAGACGTTATTGTAGCGCTGGACCCGGGACGGGTAGTAGACGGCTGGCATGCCCGCCTGCCGGCTGCGGTTGGCCCACCAGACTTCGAGCAGGCCGGTGTTCACGCCGAACACGTATGAGGCCGCGTCCGGCGTTGCCTCGGTCGGGTAATCGTAGCGATTCACGTTGTAGCGGTCGCCCTCCGCCACATGGATGTAACCGGGGAACTCTCCCCAATACTGTCCAATCGGGACGACCCGGCTGGACCAGAGCGGGCCGTTCTTCAGCGTGCCGTTGTTGTCTCCGGCCAGGTTGTGGACCAGATCGCCCTCGCCCTCGTTGAGGGGGAAGTTGGCGATCAGGTTATCCGCCGTATCGGGGTAGATGATGAACCGATTGGTCGCCACCTGGGCGGTTGTGAGTGCGGTGTTCCACACGCGAACGTGGCTGAGTTTGCCTTTGTAGAACAGAGTGGGCGCCGACACGGATTGGGCGGCCAGCAGGGTCTGTTTGGTGCCGTCCTGGTTGACGCGATGGAACTGGTTGGTCTGCCACGAGAAGTCATCGAGGTCGAACCGCACCGTGCCGCCGCTGTCCGTGCCCCCGCTGTAAGTGACGGCCACATGATGCCAGCGGTTGGTTTGCACCGGGGCATTGGTGGTGGTGGCCGAATGCCAGGTCCGGCTGACTTTGTTGTAGCTCTGGGCCACCAACTGGCCGCTGGGTGCCAGCGCCAGTTGGAACGTGACTGAGGGAACTCCCTCCGAGTAGAGCACGGTGAGGTCCTTCCCGAACCGGTCGGCGCGGAACCAGAGCGCCACCGTCCAGTTTGTGAGCGCGTTCAAGAAGCCCTGGTTGACCGTCACGTAGTCGTCCAGACCGTCGAACCGCAGGGCATGGGCGGTGTAGTCTCCGGGCGTCAGTTCCTGCCCGATCGGCCAGTCCGCGGGGTCGAGGTCGTAGTAGTCCTCATTCGTGTGCTGAATGGTCCGGACCACCTCGAACCAGATATTGTCGTCGGTGGTGTACTTGAGCAGGCAGATTCCGGGCTCGGTGGCCGTGAACGACCGGCCACTGCTCGAGAGGTCGGCGTGCAACGGCGGGTCCATGTCCTCCATCAGGGTGGCCGTCAACGTGGTGGGTATCAATGCGGGAGGGGTGTCGTTGGGGGGATCGTCCCCCAGCACGTAGCATTGCGGGTGGGGGGGCCAGTCGCACGAGTACCAGTCGACTTCGTAGGCCACAGTACGCCCATGCGCCCCGTGTGTT
>DAOOQY010000192.1:0-7355 GCA_035389025.1 Verrucomicrobiota bacterium | reverse complement strand
CGTCATCGCGGCTGTAAAGGTTCCAGAAGTCGGCAGGGGATTGCCCCGTGGCGGCCGGGCCGGTCTTGGGGCTGACCGTCCCGGACGAGAAATCGATGTTAAGCACGCGCTGCGCGTGCGCGCCAATCGAGGCCAGAGAGAGCAGCGCGGCCAAACCGTGGACAACATACCGGAGAGGCTTCATCATGTTTGGGAATCGAAGGGGTTTTCTTGGTTCGGAGAGCACAAATAGGGTAGCGGCGCCAGAGCGCAATACAAGCCTTTTAAAGCAAGGTTCCTAGGCAATGGCTCAGAAAAGGGGTCAGTCCCGGAAAGCGGGAATCTCTGTTCCTGACGCATCCTCCCGGCGGGCGTACGGGCCGGTCGTTATGGCGCGCAAGTTGCGCATCGAGCATCCGGGCGCAGTCTACCATGTGACGAGCCGGGGCAATCAGGGCGGTCTCGTTTTCCAGGGGGACCGGGATCGGAAGTTGTTCTTGGAGACGGTGGCCGAGGGTTGCGAAAAGGCGGGGCGGCGGAGGCGACTCGAGGCCAACAATTCCTGCTTTCCGGGACTGACCCCTGGACGGTTCTTGTTTCGCTTGTCCTGCGCAACCTCCGGCTGTACGTTACGGCACAATCAGCCAAAGACCCGCCCCGAAACCTGCCCGCCGAATTCCGGCGGGGGACCGTCGGGGCGCTGGCGGGTGAGGATGAAGGCGGGATTTCCCTGATGGAGGCTAACCGTATGCTGAGAGCATGCCGACGCATTATCTACCGGGCGGTGGCAGGTCTGTGTTTCCTGGTCCACGTTCAAGCCTTGCACGGGTCCGTCCCTGCAGGCTGGGAATTGCTGGAAACTCTGTCTGGCACCCAGGCGTGGTCGTATCAGACGACACTTCTTGGAGAGTCGTGGCGGGGCGTGCCATTGGGAACGTTCGATTTCGGCCCAGCGTACGGCGTCCGTTCGGTGGGGACTGCTGACACGATCATTCGCCGAGATCCTGTCGCCTGCGGCGAGGACGAATGCTCCCCTGAGTACTCGACGCTGGTCGTTGAGGCGATGCAATGGGTGAGCGTCTCGCCGTTCGATGCCGGGTCCGGCCTGGATTACCACTATCTGACGCTTCAGTCGGCCCGCGCAGTCCCCGGGCCAGCGTCCACCGGCCACATCGCCGAGTATCCTGGCGAGGATGGTCCTCTCTGCGACCACGGCTTAAGCCTGGCCTTCGACATTCGCATCGGCAGCCTGGATGGCGAGATCGTCCAGTCCGGGACGGCCTCGTTGATCATGATGGATTGGCCGTATGACGGCCCCCCCGCCGGTGCGCTGGTTCTGCCGGGAATCAATGATGGCTTCTGGCTTCAAGCTGACGCGCACTATGGCTATGGGGACATGTGGGCACATCGGTATGCAATTCCCGAACCTGGTGCTGCGGCACTGCTGGCGGCGCTCGCACTCGCGGGTTGGAACGGAACAAGGCGAACGACACGTCGGGGCAATGGGGGGCAACCATGAATGCCATCGACCGAGCGCCGAGAGGAACTGTCAGGCGCCTTGATTGTCAAAGGCTCCAGCCCGCGCGGTACTCGGTCCGCACGTAACGGTTCGCTTCGGCCAGGTTAGTCACCTTGAGGTTGGCGGCGTCCCACTCGATCCGGGCGTCGATGCGTTTGGCGATGTTGCCCAGCAGACACGTTTCGGTGAGCGGTCCCGAATACCCAAACTCGGACGCGGCCGGCTGGCCGGTCTTGCAGGCGCGCACCCAGTCCATCTCGTGGCTGCCCGAGACGCGCGGCAGTGTCTTGGCGGGGCGGGGATACTCCTGATGGAGGCTCTGGGGGAGGAGCCGTGGTTCCTGGCCATAGACACCGCACACGAGCTTGCCCTTGGCGCCGTTGAACAGGGCGCCGCCCTCGGGCGGCCACTCGAGGGCGTCGTCCATGTCGTCCGGGCGTGGCGGACGGGTGCCCTCGTACCAGGTCAGACGCAGGGGCGGCAGACTTCCGCGGGCCGGAAAGCGGTACGTGACGATGGCGGAGAGTGGATGGGTGTCGGGATTCAATCCGCAGGAGGTGGCCTCGATGCTGGCGGGCGGCCCCAGCTTGAGTGCCCAGACGACGGCATCGAGTGTGTGCGCCCCTCGGTCGCCCATCATGCCGCACCCGAAATCCCACCAACACCGCCACACCGCCGGATGGTATGCGGGGTGATAGGGCCGCTCCGGAGCGGGGCCGAGCCAGAGGTCCCAGTTGAGCTTCGGCGGGACAGGCGGGGTCTCTTTGGGGCGCGTGCCCCATTTCGAACTCCAGCCGGCGTGGCCCCACGGGTAGTAGGAAAGGTCGCACCACGCGTCCACCGTCCGAATCTCGCCAATCGCGCCATCCCAAATCCATTCGCAAACGGACCGGATGCCCTCGCCCGAGTGGCCCTGGTTGCCCATCTGGGTGGCGACGCCGGTTTCCCTGGCGATTTGGGCAAGCTGACGCGCCTCATGGACATTATGCGTCAGCGGTTTCTGGCAATAGACAACAAAGGGGTCAGTCCCGGAAAGCAGGAATCTTTGCTCTTGACGCATCCTTCCGGCGGGCGTAGGGGCTCGTCGTCATGGCGCGCAAGCTGCGAATCGAGTATCCGGGCGCGGTCTACCATGTGATGAGCCGGGGGAATCAGGGCGGCCTGATTTTCCAGGGGGATCCAGATCGCAAGCTGTTCTTGGAGACGGTGGCCGAGGGTTGCGAAAGGACGGGGTGGCGGATTCATGCCTATGTGCTGATGCCCAACCACTATCACCTGCTGGTCGAGACGCCGGAAGGCAACCTGGTGGCGGGGATGAGATGGCTGCAGGGAACGTACACGCAGCGGTACAACGCGCGCAACGACGTGTTCGGGCATTTGTTTCAGGGGCGGTACAAAGCGCTCATTGTGGACGGGGGTGCGGATGAGTATTTCCAGGTGGTGAGCACGTACGTCCACCTGAATCCGGCACGGGCCGGCCTGATCCGGATCGGGGAGCAAGCGTTGAGCGGGTATCGATGGAGCAGTTACCCGGGCTACGTGCGCGGGCGGGCGGGGCGTCCGCCGTGGCTGGAGGTCAAGCGCGTGCTGGGCAGCGTGGGGATTGGGGCGGACGACGCCCGTGGACGGCAGGAGTACGAGGCGCACATGGAGGGGCGCGTGCTCGAACTGGGGCGCCGGCGAAGTCGGGAGGCGTTGGAGGAGGAATGGAGGCGGGTGCGGCGCGGGTGGTACCTGGGTGCGGCGGGTTTCGGGCAGCGGTTGGCGAAGTGGCTCGAGAAGGCCGTGGCCGGGAAAGCGCGGCAGGCGCATGCAGGCGAGGCGCGGCAGGCGCACGACGAAGCGGCGGCGGGAGCGCTGCTGGCGCGGGGATTGGCTGTGATGGGGCTGAAGGAGAGTGACCTGGCTGGACTGGCCAAGGGGGCCAAGGAGAAACAGGTGTTGGCGTGGTGGCTGCGCAAGCGGACCGTTGTGTCGCGGGCCTGGGTGAGTCGGCGTCTGCAGATGGGGGACGAATCGCGGGTGACGCAGGCGGTGGCGGCGGTGAGGCGGGCGAACGATCGGCAGATGTTGGGGTGGCGGAGGCGGCTCGAGACCGGGACTGATTGACGTGACCGTTTTGTGCCGCGGTCACGGGGCGGTCCTCACGGCCTTCATCCGCATCGGCACAAACCCTGACCTCGTTATGGTGCGTCCCAGAACCGCACGGTGCCGTCGTCGCTGCCGGTGAGCAAAGACCGCCCATCAGGACTGTACGCGAGCCCGCGCACGCACGCGGGATGCTCGTGCCGCGCGCGGACCAGCCGGCCTGTGCCGGTTTCCCACTCGTACAGGACTTGACCTTCTCCGGAGGCGGCAATCCGTCGACCGTCGGGTCGAAACGCAACGGCCCACACAGCACCTTCGTTCACCTCGAGCTTGTGCGCCGTCTGGCCAGACTCGACGTCGATCACCCAAACGCAGCCATCCGACCCACCGGTTGCCAGCCAGCGTCCGTCGCGGGAGAAAGCCAGGCAGTAGGCATGGCAGACCTTCTCGCTGAAGGTCCGCAGGCATTGGTTGCTCGCTGCGGTCCACAGGTGGACTGCGCCATCGGCATCGCCGCTGGCGACCAACAGGCCGTCCGGGCTGAAAGCGGCGCAGTACACGCCGGCTTTGTGTCCGCGATACGCCTGTTTCTGAGCCCGTTGGTCAAGATCCCAGACGATCACCTGGGCATCGAGTCCCGCGCTGACCGCCAGCCGCCCGTCGGGGCTGAAGTCGACACCGAACACCTCGCCCCGGTGTCCTTTGAAACAGTGCAACTCCTGCCCGCTCGAGGCGTCCCACAACCGGACCGTTCGGTCTGCACTGCCGCTGAGGATATTCTGGCTGTTCGGACTAACGGCCAGGCAATGCACAACCTGAGCGTGTCCGCGGACTTCGAGCAATCGTTGGCCAGTGATCGCATCCCAGGTTCGCACTGCGCCGTCCCCGCCTCCGGTCGCCAGCCAGGCGCCGTTTCCTCCAAAGGCAACCTGCCAGACTGCGTCCGGTCCCACGGGAATGACCTTGGGAGACTGCGGCGGTCCCGCCTCCCACACCGCCGATCTCTGTCCAAAGTTGCCGGCCAGGAGGCGTCGTCCATCGGTGGTGAACGCGACTGCGCGCAGGCCTTGGAAAGGGGCCGGGAGGTTCGCGACCAGACAGCCGAACTCGGCGTTCCAGACCTGAACAGTTCCATCGACCTTGCCGACGGCCAGGCGCTGTCCGTCGGGGCTATAGGCAAGGTCTCTCAGGAGCGTCGCCCCTGTGTTGAGCGTGAGCTGAGGCTGACCCGAGGTCACGTCCCATGTCCGCACGCTCCGGTCCGAGCTCGTCGCGGCCAAGAGGTGCCCATTCGGATGCCAAGCCAGACTCGAGAGCGAGTGCCCTGCGCGCAAGACTCTCGAACACTGGCCGGTGTCAACCTCCCAGATTCGGCACGTGCCGTCACTGCTCGCGCTGGCTAGAAGCCTACCCTCGGGGCTGAAGGCCAAGTCGGTCACCTTGTCTTCGTGACCGGCCCAGATTCCCTTCGGTTCGCCCGTCTCCAGACTCCACAATCGGACTGCGCAGTCATCACCGCCGCTGGCCAGCAGATTCCCACGCGGGTGGAAGGCAAGCGCATGCACCGGCCCGTCCTGTGCATTCAATGTCAAGCGTGCCCGTTCACCGTCGGGTGGCCACAGACAAATCACGCCGTCAGAACCGCCGGTCGCGATCTCTGCGCCACTCGAGTTGACGGCGACACTGAGGACGCGGCCCGCATGCCCTCGCATAGCGCGCAGTTCCCGGTATTCGGCTGCATCCCATACCCGCACAGCGCCACCCGCCCCACCGATGGCCGCCCATCGTCCTTCGGGATGCCAGGCAACACACCGCCCGTCGGGGGGGCCCGGCGGTGAGACTGACGGGAGCGGACGCGGCTGGACCTCCCAGAGTCGCACAGTCAAATCGTCGCTCGCACTGACCAAACGGCGTCGGTCCCGGCTAATCCCCACGCAGTTCACCGATGCGGTGTGCCCGAGGTACCGCCCTGCAAGCCTGTTGAACTTGACGTCCCACAAGTGGACCAGGCCGTCGGCGCCGCCGCTCACCACGTATTGGTCGTCGGCGCTCCATGCGACCGTCTGAATTGGGTCGGCTTGTTCTTGCAGAACTTGGCCTTTACGGGTCGTCAGGTCCCAGAGCCGCAGGGTGCCGTCGACGCCGCCGCTGGCCAGGAACTGTCCTTTGTGGGCGAACGCGACGCTGCTCGCGGCTCCGACGTGGCCGATGAGAGTGCTCTGCCGCTGGTCGGACGCCCAGTCCCACAGCACAATGCTGCCATCGCGATGCGCACTGGCCAACTGGCGTCCGTCCGGGCTGAATGCCAAGCTCAGCACCACTCCGGCGCCGGCACGAAGGAGTGATTTCTGGCTCTCCGCGGCGATGTGCCAGATGCGCACCTGATGGTCTTCACCGCCGGTGGCAAGGAACGTTCCGTCGGGATGAAATGCCACGGCCGACACGGCGCGGCGATGACCGCGCAGGGTGTGGCGCTTTTCGCCTGTGGCCGCATCCCAAACGATGGCCGAGGCGTCCTCACACCCGGCCGCAATCCATCGTCCGTCGGTGCTTACAGCCAGCGAGAGGAAATCCTGGAGGTTTCCTCCGATCACCCGTTTGATCTGGCCTTGGCCAACGTCCCACACCCGGATCATGCCGTCGCTTCCGGCGCTGACGACGAGTTGTTCGTTTGCGCTGAACTGGACGCCTGTGACGCGCCCCAGATGACCGCGCAAGACCATCTGCCCGTTCGTAAAAAGCGTGCAGAGGTAGTCATGCTCCCAACCGCGGAAGTCCCAGCGCGCCGTGTTCAAGTACTCCCAGGCCTCACGCGCCTTGCCCAACTGCCAGGCCTGCCAGGCCGACGTCAGGCGGCCGGCATAGACTTGCCATTCCGCCAACCGCGACTGTGTGCACTCCGCCGCCCGCTCCGGCGCGGCCTGTGTCGCAGCCTGTGTCAGCGCGTCCAGTTGTCGACGCATCTTGTGGCTGCGGACCACCGCCAAGGCCAACGCGCCAACCAGACCGATCAGGACAACGCCGAGCGCGGCGGCGACGGCGGGTTGGCGACGGCACCAACGGCGCAGTTTCGTTCCTGCGCCGAGCCGCGGCGTTTGGATGGGTTTGTCTTCGAGGAACCGCCCGAGTTCGGCCCCCCAAGGCATCGGCTGAGGGATAGCGGTGCTCGGGACGTTTCTCGAGACAGCGCAGGCAGATGGCTTCGAGATCGGGCGGTACGCCGGGGTTCAACGTCCGTGGTGCCACCGGACCCCCTTCGAGCGTCTGGGAGAAGGTCTCGAAGATCGAGTTGCCGAGGAACGGCGGGCGCCCCGTCAGCAGATAGTAAAGGGTGGCACCCAGGGCATACACATCGCTGGCCGGCCCAACCTCGCCGTGAGATGGCGACAGTTGTTCGGGCGGCGTGTACCCGGGCGAGCCGAGCGCCTCACCGGCCCGAGTCAAACCTTGCGCCCGCGTCATGAGTCGCGCGACCCCGAAATCCGTCACCCGCACCCGGCCATCGTTACCGACCAGGATATTCGACGGCTTGACGTCGCGGTGCAGCACTCCCTGACAATGCGCAAAAGCGAGCGCGGCGGCGGCTTCCCTGATCCACGCGGCCGCCTGCCGCGGCGCCGGGAGGGTCTCTTGCGCGACGCGGCTCAAGTCGTGTCCCTCGACGTACTCGACGGCCAGGTAAGGCGTCCCGTGGTGTTCGCCGACATCGAAAACCGTCACCACGTTCGGATGCTGGAGGCGGGCGAGCGTCTCCGCTTCCTGGTGAAAC
>DAOOQY010000191.1:0-7358 GCA_035389025.1 Verrucomicrobiota bacterium | reverse complement strand
GATGCTGAACTTCGCCTCCTCGGTCGAGTCCCAAATCTGGACCTGCGGCACGCCCCGCAGATAGACGCCCGAATCGGCCTTGGGGACGGTCTTGTAATCGACGAGCAGTTCGAAATCGCCGTAGTCCTTCTCGGTGGTGGCGTACGCCCCCTGTCCGTCATTGATCAACTCCCCGTTCTCGGCCCGCCAGTGGGCTTTCATCGTCTCGGTCCACTTGGCGATCTGGGTCGCCCGCTGGTCGGCAGGCATTGCCAGCAGCTTGCGGTGATCGAATGTGTCTCCGCCCCGCCATCCCGACAGGTCGCGGCCGTTGAACAGGGCTGTAAAACCGGGAGGGGGCGCAGCCAGCGCGGAAGCGCCCGCCGCGAGCGCACCGAGGGCCACCACCAAGGACAGGAACCGATTGGACTTGGAACGACAGAGATTGTTCTTCATAAACTCGGGCTGCTTGTTAGCGCTTCGCCTCGGAAAGGTCAACCCGCGAAGCGCGATGCATTGCCTTTTGTCGGCAGACACGCCATGCTCACCGCAGAATGGCACTGCACCCGAATCCCAGAACGCACTCGATTGTCTTTGTGCACGGCTTCCATTCGCACGCGGGCTCGCCGTTTCATTCGCACACGCGACTGCGCAAAGCGCGCGGCATGGCCTTTTCGGGGAGATGGCTCGCTCTGGCTCTGGCGAGCGCTTGGCCGCTGGCCGCCGCCGTGCTGTTCGAAGACGATTTCGATCGCGGCTTCCCGGGCTGGGCCGTGATACGGCCCCCCGGGGCCTATCTGGATGGGCCGCTTCGCTGGCAATACGACATTGTGACCGGGGCGTTCTTCGAGCAGAGCAACATCTACACGGACAGTTCGTCCCATTCCCCGACCGCCACGGCGCCGATGCTCATAAACGATGCCGTCACCGCGGTCCATTTCACCTACACCGCCCGCCTGACCGCCGGGGATGATGATGGGTTCGGCCTCGTGTTCGGTTACCAGGACGACCAGAGCTTCTATCGCGTCACCTTCGCCCGGCAGTCGCGGACCGCGGGTTTCCCATGGACGGGCTGGAGTGTGGATCGAAAAGTGGACGGCGCCACATTCAACCTGTTCGGCGCGGGCACACCCGGCCACACGTCGACTTTCGTCAACACGGCGGGGCAGCCGTTCGACGTCACGGTCTCGGTCAGCGCCGGCAATCGCCTGACCTTGACCGTTGTGGACAACCCAACCGGTGTGCCGCGGGTCTATCCCCTGGTGTCCGATCAACCGTTGCCGTCGCCGGCCAACGGCAAGGTGGGCCTCTTCACATGGGGCATGAGCGGCGGCACGCCCAACGGATTTCGCATTCAGGACTTGCGTCTCGCACCCGCCGGCCTGGCTGGCGACCCGAACGCCCTGTCCGAGTGGACTCCGGTGGTTCCGCCTCGAGCCAACGGCAGCACGGCGTTGACGGGCGGGAGCGGGCAGGCGGTTTGGTCGCTGGCGGCGGGCGAGGCCGGAGCGTATGGAGTGTTGACGGAAAGCGGCGATGCGTTTGGCGGCAACGATGCCGCCGGCCAGATGGACTTCACCGGCCCGGTCTTGGTCGCCGGCGATGCGGGCTGGACGAACTACAGCGTCGCTGTCCGAGTGACGCCGCGGGATGACGACGGACATGGTCTGCTTGTGCGTTATCGGGACGAGACGAACTTCTATCGCATCGCATTGCGCTCGCAGGTCTCGACGGTCGGCGCTCCCCCCGGTCTCTCGGTGCAGAAGTGCGTGGACCGGGCTTATACCGAGGTCTACCGCGACAATCCGGTCCGCTACAACCCCATGACGGGCCAGACCTACGACCTTGTGGCGACCATCGGCGGGGACACGCTCGACGTTGCGGTTATTGCCGATCCGGAGGGTGCGGCTGACGTCTACTCGCACGGGCCGATGACTCTGAGCGGAGTCAGCAATGGAAGGGTGGGCCTGCTCAGTTGGGCGATGTCCCGAACGGAGTTCGATTGGATCACCGTTCAGGATGGGGCGACGCTGTATGTCTCCTCTCCGTACGGGGCGCCAAGCCCGCCCCGGGGTCTGAGCAGCTCGCCTCCGGGCGCTGTGGTGGAGGCCCGGGCGGGCGACGTTCTCGAGACGCCAGGCCTGCGCCGCCTGCCCGTCGGCTGGATCGGCGCGGGGTCCGTCGCCGCGCGCGGGAGCGGGTCGAACGTCGTGTTTACGCTCGACAGGCCGTCGCGATTGCACTGGATATGGCGAACCGAGTGCCGGCTCTCGATTGTCGCCCGCCCGGGAGGCAGCGTGTCGCATCCGCCCATCTCGTGGTTTCCGCAAGGCGCGGGCGTTTTCGTTTCGGCTGAACCGCACGACGGCTACCTCTTTGCCGGGTGGACGGGCGATCCTGTCTCGAGTTCGCCCGGGCTGCATGTGACGATGGATCGGCCGCGGGAACTTGTTGCGGAGTTCACTCCCGACACCGATGGCGACGGGCTGGCGGACGTCTGGGAGCGCATCTTCTTTGGCGATCTCCTGGCGATGCCTGAGGAGGATGCGGACGGCGACGGTCGGACGAACCTCGAAGAGCATGCTCATGGCACGCACCCGAAGGTGGCGGACATCTTGCGGATCACCGGGCTCGAGTTGGCCGGCGGGCGTGGCATCCTCTCGATATCGAACAACACCGGCACGCGCTATGGCGTGCAGGTGGCCGCCGACCTCGCCCATTGGTCCACCGTTGCGACGGCGCAGTCCGCCGCGCGCTTCACATCCTCGGTGCCGGCCGGGGCCCAGGCCTTCTGGCGTTTGCAGCAGCCGGACCGTTCTCCGGGGGCGCTGCCGTTCGTGCCGGGCTCGTGGACCTTGGCGGTTCTGCCGGACACGCAGGTGTACGCCATGAGCTATCCCGATCTCTTCATGGACCAGACCCGGTGGATTGCGGCGAATCGGGATCGCTACGACATCGAGTATGTTCTGCACTTGGGCGACATCACAAACAACAACACCAGCAACCAGTGGCAGAACGCCAAGTCGGCTCTCTCGCTGCTCGATGGCGTCGTGCCCTACGCGCTGGTGCCGGGCAATCACGATTACGGCGCCAACGGCGGAACCGAGAATCGCAGCACGCAATTGCACACGTTTTTTCCCGTGGCCGATTGCTCCGCGTGGCCGACCTTCGGCGGGGTGATGGAACCGGGCCGGCTCGACAACAGCTATCACATGTTCCGCGCGGGGGGCGTCGACTGGCTGGTGCTCGCCCTCGAGTTCGGGCCGCGCGACAGTGTTGTGGCCTGGGCCGTCCAGATCGCCGCCCAGCACCCCGCGCGCAAGAAGATTCTGATCACGCACGCCTACACGTACAGCGACGACACCCGCTACGATTGGGCGGGGAAGGGGACCGCGCAGAGTTGGAACCCTCATGGGTATCCGACCGGCAGCGCACTGGACGGCACGAACGACGGAGAGGAGCTTTGGCGCAAGCTGGTGAAGGTCCATCCGGGCTTCGTGCTGGTCCTGAGCGGCCACGTGTTGAACGACGGGCTGGGCCGGCTCTCGACCACCAACGATTTCGGCGAGGTCGTCCATCAGATGCTTGTCAACTATCAGATGCAGGCCCAGGGAGGCGAAGCGGTGCTGCGGCTGATCGAGTTCCTGCCCGACGGACGGACCGTCCGGGTGAAGGCCTACTCGCCCTTCTCGGGCGCGCATAAGACAGACCCGCAAAACCAGTTCGTTCTGACGCTCGATCCGCCCCTGCATTGAATCGTGCGTGCACAATGGCTGGCGGTGCGGTAGGGTGCCGGGGAATACGACATGAGCGCACAAGATGTGAACACCACAATGGCGGTTTTTTTGGATTTGGAGAACATCGCGTTGGGAGCGCGGGACGCCCACCATCCCCGCTTCGATATCCGCAAGGTTCTCGAGCGCCTGCTTCTCAAGGGGCATATCGTGGTCAAGAAGGCGTACTGCGACTTCGACCGTTACAAGGAGTTCAAGAAGGACTTGCACGAGGCCGCCTTCGAGTTGATCGAGATTCCACACGTGCGCCAATCCGGCAAGAATTCCGCCGACATCCGGATGGTGGTGGACGCGCTCGACCTCTGTTACACCAAAGGCCACGTCGACACGTTCGTGATCCTCAGCGGCGATTCGGACTTCTCGCCGTTGGTCAGCAAGTTGCGCGAAAACGCCAAGACCGTGATCGGGATGGGGGTCAAGAGTTCCAGCTCGGACCTCTTCATCAACAACTGCGATGAGTTCCTTTACTACGACGATCTCGTCCGCGCCGAGTCGGCCAAAGCCCGTCAGCGAAGCCGCGTGCCGTCGGCGCCCGCCAAGACCGCGCGGACTCCCGACGCTGCCGGAGGCCCTCCGCCCGACGACGCGTTCAAGCATCTGATGACGACGTTCGACGCCGTGCTCGAGGAGCGGGAGGAGGACGAGCCGGTCTGGGGCTCGATGATCAAGCAGGCCATCAAGCGCAGAAACCCGGGCTTCAACGAGCGGGCTCACGGGTTCCGCAGTTTCAACGATCTCCTGCGCGAGGCGGAGAAGCGCGGGCTGTTGAAACTCGAGCCGGACGAGAAATCCGGCGGCTACATTGTCCGGGAGGTGGAGGAGAGCCCGGATGTCAGACTCCACGAAGCCCTCTGAGACATCCGGGCTGAGGAGGCGCGCCTCAGACAGGCCTCAGACCGTCGAGACGTTCCAGCAGGTCGCCCGCGACTATCGGAATTGCGGATGCGCCAGCAGTCGGTCCCAGGACTCGGTGCTCAAGGGGGCCTGGCGGTAATGCGGTGTCCAGAGCGGTTCGGCGCTGCGGGAGCGCCGCGCGCGCCCCAGCCAGCGCCGGTCCAACGGACGCTCGATCAGGCCACCGGTGTTGGCGGCGATTGTTGTCTCCTCCTTCTCGCCCGTCGCGCCTCCGACGCCGACGTGAAAGCCGGCCAGCAGCAGCGACACGCGCAGCATGGTGCTGCGCGAGTAGGTCGCCAGCATGCAGGGTCGTCCTGGATCGAGAATCTCGTGCAGCCTCGCAAAGAGCGGCGCCGTCCACATGTCCGGGTTCCTGGCCGGCGAGAAGGCGTCGAAGAGAATCCCATGCGGCTTCGGCCAGGCCGCGGCCTCGGGGCGCCCGAGCAGGACGGGGAAATCCCCCAGGTGCCGCTCCCAATCGAGTCTGAGTGCGGCGCGCTCGAGGGAGACCGCACGGTGTTCGAGGAGTGCGGAGCAGACGTCTTCCCAGCCGGCGAAGTATCCGAGGTCCTGCGCGTGATCCAAGGCGAACCGCAATCCTTCGAGCGTGCGGTCGAAGCTGACAATCCGAAGCCGGCCCGGCAAATCCTGGACCGAGCGCAGAACGGTCGTGCTGTTCGCGGCGCCCCCGAGGCCGACATCCCAAATCACGAATTCGCCGGACTCGTCTTGCAGCCGTTCCCTCAATCGCAAAGGACGCACGTACAGGGCCTCGGCCTCGGCGCTCGGTCCGATCACGGGGTGAAATGTCTCTTCCGCCGCGCGGTCGCGGATGCTGAATGCCCCGTTTGCGAGCCGCACAAGCTGGTAGTCCGAATGCATCGTCACACGGGCATTACACCGCATCCCGGCCGCCGGTGCGAGACACTGTCGCGCAGATCGAGAATCCGCTCTACGCCCAAGGCACAGTCGCAACCTCCGAGATGCACGGGATGCTGGATGGCCGGGGGTGGTCCGTTTTGGCTTTGCGCCTGGGCTCGATGAGGGTAAACCTCAGGTCATGGATGCCTTGCTGAAATTGCTTCGCGACAACGCCGCGCTCGAACCTGCTCAATTGGCTCCGATGTTGAACCTAACGGAGGCGGAGGTTGCCGAGCGGATTCGGGGGTATGAGCGGGACCGGGTGATTCTCGCCTATCAAGCCGTCCTCAACGAGGAGAAGTTGGGGGTGGACGGCGTTCGCGCCGTCATCGAGGTTAAGATCACGCCGGAACGCGAGGGCGGCTTCGACCGCATTGCGGAGCGGATTGCGAAGTACTCCGAGGTCCGGTCCTGTTACCTGATGTCCGGGGCGTATGATTTGCTTGTGATTGTCGACGGCGATTCGTTGCGGGACGTGGCGATGTTCGTCGCGCAGCGGCTGGCCACCATTCACGGTGTGCTTTCGACCGCGACGCATTTCATGCTCAGGCCATACAAGGAGCAGGGGGTGCTGATGCGCCCGGACGCCGGCGAAGAGCGACTGGCGGTCAGCCCGTAGTCAGAGTCAACCCGATCACGCCGAGCACGGCGGCGAGGGCGCCCGCCAGAGAGTAGACCCCGGGGCGGTCGCCCTCGAACCAGTAGGTGAACGGGATGACGAGCAAGGGTGTGGTCGCTGTGATGGGAAGAACGATCCCGGCCGGCGTGGTCTTGAGCGCCCATTGATAGGCCGCCACTCCGACGGTGGGACCGGCCAGGCCGTTTAGAATGACCCACTTCGCGGCGGCTGATCGAGTGTCCGGGCAACGTCCGCCTGGCGCCGCGGGGCGGGGTTTGAGGCTCTGACGCAGCGTCGCCCAGAGCATCGGGATCGACACAATCACCAGGCCGCCGAGGATGCGCTGGTACGCGGCGGTGCCTCCATCGATCTGTTCGCCCAAATCCGCGGCAAGGGCGTAGGCCTTGCGGCTGAGCACAGCGCCCCCGCCCTGTCCCAGGGCGGCGATGATGCCGAATCCAATCCCCGCTGCCCGAGCGCCCCACGGTGCGCTCTGGCGACGTTCCGGCAACAGAGCGAGCGCCACCCCGCTGAGAATCAGCACTCCACAGAGACTCTGCATGGGGGAAAGACGCGTGCCGAGCCAGGCCCACTCGATCGCGGCCGCGAACGGCGCGGCGAGGCAATTGATCATCAGGGCGCTGAGACGCGGCCCGAGGCGGGGCAGGGCCAGAAACAGGGCCACGTCGCCAAAGCCGAATCCAACGCACCCGCTCAGAAAGAAGAGCAGAAAGACCCCGCCGCCTAGCCCTCGGCCGAATCCGTGCGCCCAGAGTCCCAGCAGGAGAACCGCCACCACGACGCGCCAGAAGTTGGCCGCATGGCTTCCCAGGAGACGGGCCGAACGGTCGGCGGCGATGATCGAGGCCGAGAACAGGCATGCGGCGATGAAGGCGGGGAGCATGGATGCAGGGGCTTGTTATCGGAAACGCCAGCGGCACGCGTGCTGTCCGACCGGAAATCTCATGCCGGGACGAGGAGACACACTGCCGGGCATGTCCCAGCCCGCAGGAATCCGCATTCTGGAGTTGTCGGCTTCGCCGTGGTCACGAGTCCATGAACTATGCAGAGCCCGGATGTCAGACTCTGCGGAGCTTTGTGAAACATCCGGGCTAGCGAGTTGCTTCCGGCTCGGGTTCGGTCCGGAC
>DAOOQY010000190.1:0-7368 GCA_035389025.1 Verrucomicrobiota bacterium | reverse complement strand
GTTGGCCGAAGCCATCCGGGCGCTGCCCCCTGCCAAACACTGGGGAGCACAAGACGACTTGGATCGTGTCAGGGCCAAACGTCGGGAATGGTTGGACGACATCTTGGCGCGTTATGAGTCTGATCGGTGCAACGGCAATCCCGCAATCGCGGGCACCGCGTGGGCGGCCGTCAATGCGGTGTCCGAGTTTGCGGATCATTCGGACAAGATCCGTTACAAGGGCAGCAACCGCCAGCGGGCCGAAAACCGCATGATGTCGATTCTGGACGGGCGGGCGCAGGAAATCACGCAAGCCGCAGTGGATCTCGCGCTGCGGGCGTAGTCAGTTCATTTCTCTGGGAGCGGTCTGCGGTGACTCGCGGGCCGCCCCCTTTTCGTGCGCGGTCAGTCTCCACTTACACCAACGGCGCTGGCGGCAATAGGTGCCTGGACAAGTTCGGTGTTAATCGAAAGAAGGAGGTGTATCATGCTGGAGTTTCGCTCGGGGTTTCGGCTCTCGTCACGGCTCTCGCTGATGGCGGCGGACTGGTGCGACTGGTCGGAATGCGGTGTCAACGATCTGGCGGCGGTGGTCCGGTCGGCGGTGGCGTTGCGGTTGTTCGCGATTGACGCTTGCCGCAGACTGCCGGGCTATCCGACGCGGTACAGCAGTGAATTCATTGTCTGGGCGCTCAACTGGTTGTCGGTTGACGGAAAGGCGAGCTAATGTCGGTTGCAGACTTCTTTGCGGCGGTGTCTGGCCGCCTGCCGTCCGATCGAAAGCCGGTCTACGTGCGGTGTCCTGATGGGGTCGAGCGTCTGATCTGGGGCCACAATCCTCAGACCGGGGATGTATTCGTCCAGGGATGGCGCGGGGATGTGTGGATGGATTGCTCGGACCCGGCGAACATGCGGGTCGAGTTCGATCCGATCTAAGCGGCGCAGTCCCGTCAAAGGGCGGTCCAGCTTATCCTGGGCCGCCCCTTTTCTTTTGCCCTGGGCCACGATTACATCGTGCCGGCAAACGGCAACAGTAGGTTGGTGGTAAACCTACTTGGCCATGAGGGGACACGATATGACAAAAGCTGAGTTCCGAAGTGCGTTTGAATTGGCGGGCACGGAAACAGATCTATCCAAGTTCGATCTATCGCAGTTCGATGGGTTCGGGCTTCCCGGTTTCCAGCCGGTGACAGTGACCTTAGGGCAGGTAGCGCGGCTGCTACGTTGGCAGGCGCTTCGGTTCGATGGCTCGTGGGACATGGAAGCCGCGCAAGAGGTCCTCGATTGCGGCCGGCGGCGGTTTGTGGTTGTGGGCTAGGGTTCGGAATTGGGCGTTCGGCATGGCCGGACGCCCATTTTTTGTGCGCCCACCGATCAATGGGTCAAGGTGACCGTTTGACCGGTAGTCCGCAAAACTAAGCAGGTTGCTCCATTCCTTTCGCTCTTTCAGAAGGCCGACCTTGTTGCAAGGCAAGGCCGGCTTTCTTCTTTTACGTGCCACCCGTTGATGGCAATAGTTCGACGTGGGATGTGGTTCTGTCAATTGCATCGAACTTCGGGAAAGGGTTTGTGAATGAAGTGTACATCCGAACAAAACGAGTTCTTCATGTCCATGTTGCCCCAGTTACAGGATCAAGCGCGGTTCGCCTTCCGCAAAGAGCGGTCGGGCCGGCGCCAGGAACTGATTGCAGAAGTCGTGGCGAACGCCTTCGTTGCCTTCGCGCGGCTGGTCGAGCGTGGTCTCATCAACGCCATTTACCCCACGCCCTTGGCTCAATATGCCATCCGGCAGGTTCGGGAGGGCCGCCGAGTCGGGGCCAAGCTGAATAACCGCGACGTGTCCAGCGAGTACGCCCAGCGGGAAAAAGGCTTCATCGTCGAACGGTTGGACCGCTTCGACGTACAGGACGGCGAGTGGCGCGAAGTCGTGGTCGAAAGCCGGGAAGCTGGCCCCGCTGACACTGCCGCCGCCCGGTTGGACATCGGCGAGTGGTTCGCTCGTCTGCCCAAAGGCAAGCGCCGCATTGCAGAGACGTTGGGGACGGGCGAGACGACCAAGAAGGCTGCCAAGCGGTTCCGCGTGTCACCCGGACGCATTAGCCAGCTGCGGCGGGAATTCCAGCAGAACTGGGACGAGTTTCAAGGCGACGTGGGGCAGGGGTAGATTCGATAGGCCGGTGGGCCAAAGGGTCGGAAACGGGCGTTCGGCATCGCCGAGCGTCCTTTTTCATGCGCCCACCGATCAAATGTTCACAGTGAACTTTTGAACTCGCCTAGTCCGGCCGGCAATAAGCAGTTGCCGATGATGCGGTCTGATCAGCCGCTGAGGCCCGTTGGACGTGCGAGAGATCCCCGCTGGAGAGCCTGTCCGGATAACAGGGAGCGAGAGCGCGGGGTCCTGACTTGGCAGTCTCCAGGACACAAAGCTAAGCGGTGTAGAGGCTTGCGGACAACCGGGAAAGGCCGGCGACGCTCCGGAAGGTACGGGGACAAAGGGCAGCAAGCACGGCTTGCCTGCCCTTTTTTCATGCGCCAACGGTCAAAAGTTCTTTCTGGCCCAATGGCAATAGTCCGGTGGCGGAAGTGGTCGCAATCTCTGTTCAGCAAGGGAGTTACGCTATGTGTCACAGTCAAATCGTCGTCCGGTCGGGCCGATATGTCATCCGTCAACATCTGTTCGCCCCGAAATGGCGGCCGGCAGAAGAATGCGAAGGGTACACGCTCTGGCAGAATACCGCATCGGTGGAAAGCGAGTACGCGGTTTCCGAATCGTGGGCCGTGTATCCCTCGGCCGATGATACAGAATTCCCGTGTGCGTCCGTGCAGGCGGCGCGGGGACGTGCGAGGTTTCTGGCCAAGTGTGTACGAGAGCGCAAGTTCCCCAAGGCCGTCAAGCCGAAAGCGGAGAAGTCTGCCAAGGCGAGCAAGCCCAAGGGTGAGAAAAAGCCGTCACAACAAGCGTTGTTCGCCGACGAACTGGCCGAACTCAAGGCCGCGCAGGTCCGACTGCTGGCCGAACTCGATCAGGTCCGCGCCGAACTGGCCGAAAGCCGCGAAAACCGAAAGAGTCGCAAGGCCAAGGCTTAGTCGGGCCAATCACGGTCGCCCCCTGTCCGTATCGCCGGGCAGGGGGCGTTGCCGTGCGCCCAGCGTGCGTCTGGCCGCGTTCGACGTTGGGACGGGTCCCCAAAACCGCAATCGGGCTTTGAGTGCGTAGGCGGGGCAGCGGTGCGGTCAAAATCAGCGAAAACGCGGCAGGCGGCGGCGGGGTGCCTGGCCCTGAGTTATTGAACCCGACTTGAACTTTTCGGGGATCTGCCATTCCCGTTCTAAAAGCCGCCTCGCATCGGGTCAGAATACAACAGACACCATCTGTGTTGCCCCGCGCTGCTTGGCACCGCATTCCAGGCGGCGTTTCTGCGGTGGGGGCGTAGGCGAGCGGAAGGCAGACCCGGTGTGGTGAAAATCAGCAAATCGGACGCGGGCAGAGGCGAGGTCCTTGGCTCCCAGTTATCGAGCCGAATCTAACTTCTCAGCCGGTGCTGATTCTGCCCTGTCGATCACACCACAAGCGATGCGTGTATGTGTGTGTGTGCGTCCGGCAGCACCCACGGCGCAACTTCTGTTGCCGCCGTGGGGGGTACTAGGGGGGCGCACACACATATACTTCTTGGCTTTCTAGTCATTGTTTGCGACTTCGAGCGGCGGGCAGACAGTCGCATAATGCCTCACTCGCCGATCAGCTGTCGGCCAATCGTGGAGTAGTTCGGCGCCGACAGCCAACTGGAACAACTTAGCCGCGCGATTGTCGGTCAGCCCGCCAGCCATAGCGCGGGCGATGATCGCGTGCTTGCTCTCCGGCTTGTCGGTCACGAACTCACGGGCAAACCGCGCCAGTGTCCACGCGGCGGGCGCGGGTTCGCTCGGTTCGGATTTCGGCTCAGGTCTTTGTCGTCGGCGGGGCGGTCGGTCTGGCTTCAGATCGGTGGGGTCCAGATCATCAGCCAACGTCCAGACGGGGAAGTCCCAGCGTAACACTCGGGGCTCGATCGGTGGCCAGCTTCTCGCGGCGGCATCCAGCACGTACGCGCCCGACTCGACGTGCTGACGCAAAATCAAATGCGTGTCGGCGGCGCGAGACTGCGATCCGGCCCCTGCGCCAACATCGGTAACGGCCTTGCTCGATTGATTGCCTTTACTCGCATGGTGAATCAACACGAACGAACAACCCTGCTCAAGGGCATAGTTGTCGATCACGTTGTACAATCCTGCCACAGCGCCGTTGTCGTTTTCGTCCGTGTCCTTGGGCACGGCACGGTAGAAGGCATCGAGGATGACGATACCGCCCGTGAGCTCGCCGGGCCTGAACTGCGCGAAAATGTCGCCCAGCCCAAAGATGTCGGTCAGACGCCCGCGTAGGTTAACGACTTGGATTGCGTCCAGGTATTCGGCCGCTGGGATCCCACGAGCATCGGCAACCTTTGGTAATCGGTTCGCAATCGTCTCGCCGTGAAGCTCGTTGTCGATGATGAGAACCGGTCCCGATACCACGTCGAACTGGCCCAACCAGCGCCGGCCGGCGGGCTTGCATAAGGCGAGATCAGACACGAGCCACGATTTGCCGACCTTGGGCGGCGCGATGACGTTCATGGTCTCACCTTCGCGCAGCAGTCCGTGAATGCTTGGTGCTCGCATTTTGGGGTAGCGATTGACTAGCTGACGAATCGTAAGTGGCCGGATTGGTTCCGTCGATTCCTGGGACCCTTCGGTCGGTTTCGGCAGACGCCCTTTCCTGCATTCACGTTCAGCCGGCCTTGAATTGGCCAGGCCAGTGGTGTGTCCGGCGATCATTGTGCAGGGCCTCCCCGATCAGCAGCCTGTAGGGCGAGAAAGACCTGCTGAGGATCGAACCTGAGTGTTCGTCGGGTGGGCTTGACGCACGGTACGAGCTTCTTCCGTGCCCATGATTTAAGAGTCGTGGGCCTGACTCCAATCTCCTGCGCCATCTCTGTCGCGTTAAGGAGTCGGGGGCGATCTGCGACGACTGGCATTTCTGGGCCTCCAGAAATGAGAAAGCGGAGACACCGTGGCCTTTTCAGGCTCGGCGACTCCGGCTTTGGTTATGTCGTCGCGTGATGTCGCCAGCTTTCTCTAGGTGAGAAACACTGACTCACAACACCCATAGTATACAAAGGATGCCAAAGTCGCACAACATGTAGTCGTGGCTTGGTCAAGTCGCGTGCGCTCTTGCTGATGGTCAATCAGCAGCGTCAGCGTATCGCCGTCGGCCATCGGCACCGCCCCCTCGGTGTTGGTCACGGCTCGAAACACCGGAGGTCCTGTCCTCTGAAAATGGACACCGTCACGTAAGCATGGTTGGGTGCGCTGTCCAGTTTTCGCCACGTCGTGTTTGGCAATTGCAGGCGAGCGGTGGCAACCAGGCTGAGATTCAGTGAAAATCAGCGGTGGCCCCGTAACTGGTGCAGCTGGGGCTGGACCCGGTAATCGGCCCCGTTTTGAACTTTTCGGGCATTCCGCCCACGGTTCCCTTCGATCTGCAATTCCCCGCTCTAAATTCCGCCTCGCTTCGGGGCAGAATACGACAGGCAGATCTGTTTTGCTCCGCCTTGCTGGGCAACGGAATCCAGGCGGCGGTTCTCGGCTGTTTTCTTCTTTGGAGGGATCTTTATGTCACACGACGAACTCGATCAACTTTCCCTATGCCATGAGGCTTACTGTCGCGATGCCCGCCAACTCCGCGATGCCGCCGAGTTGGCGGAACGACTGTACGCCGACGACCGGCACCCGAACGTGCTGGCGATGCGTGCGTCCGTCCTGGATGCCGAGGCAAAAGCCGGCGAAATCGGATGCCAGATGAGAGCCGACCCCGACTATGATGAATGGGCGCAGACGGCCATCGCCCTGATACTGGCCGGCGCAGATGAGCATTCCGGCGCGCAGCCAGACTCGGAAGACGACAGCCGCTTCGACGGGGACGGCGACAGGCCGCCAACAGGCGACGAAACTCGCCGCTTCGCAATCCGCGCCACCGAGCGGTTGGCGATGTACCTGGCGATGGACGCACCCGACGAATTGGTTGACGGTGAAGTACGGCGGTTGTGCCAACTTTGTGGCGTCGATCCGTCGCGGCCGATGGCGATGAACTTCGCCGCGAGCAGCAATTAGTGTCTCTGCGCGGTCCGTCCGCCTCACGATCTACGGCCTAAACCAGCAGCAGCCGGTGCGAGACTGGGGTCCCCACTCGGAACCGTTCGGAACCAACGGTCGCCAGCGATCACGCCACATCGACGACGCTCCCGTCGGGTTGAACGAACCCGCCGAAATCGCGGCAACGGCGACAGAAACGCCGAGTCTTACCGTCCGATTCTGGCGTGTCTGCCCAGTCGTGAGCGCCGCCGTCGCACAAGTCGCCGTCTATGCCCTGGTGACTCTGATGCCGCTGGTGACTCTTTTCCCGCCCTACGGACATTTGTCGCGCCTGTTTTCTCGCGCGCGTAGTAAACGGTGCCACAAGAGTCACGTGGGCAAGCCGATTGACGAGTTGTCTGGCACCTGGCAGCGGCCCGCTGACGGGCGGACGCAACTCGACGATGGCGGCACGGACGTTTGGGAACTGATCTGGCTGTGAGTGAAGCCTGATGCTCCGCTACCACGTATCGAAAGGCAGCCATCGAACTTTGCCCGTTCGCCACTTGTCATCAAGTCTTGTTTGCTTACTTAGGATCGCATCATCCAACGTCGCCTTGCTGAGGTCCGCACCGCTGAGGTCCGCGTCGGCCAGGTTCGTCCGGTTGAGGTTCGCCCAGTTGAGGTTCGCCCGGCTAAGATCCGTGCCGCTGAGGTCCACCCTACTAAGGTCCGCCGCGCTCAAATCCGCCCCGCTGAGGTCCACCCCGCTGAGGTCTGCCCTGCTGAGATTCGCACGGCTGAGGTTTGCACGGCTGAGGTTCGCCCTGCTAAGGTTCGCCTCGCTGAGGTTCACCCAGCTGAAATCGCCCTCGCTGAGATCCGCCCCACTGAGGTCCGCCCCGCTGAGGTTCGCCCCGCTGAGATTCGCCCCGCTCACGTCCGCCCAGCTCAGATCCGCCCCGCTGAGGTTAGCGCGGCTGAGGTTCGCCCCGCTGAGGTTTGTTTCGCTGAGGTTTGCCCCGCTGAGATCCGCCCCGCTAAGATCCGCCCCACTGAGGTCCGCCCCGCTGAGGTTCGCCCCGCTGAGGTCCGCCTCGCTGAGATTCGCCCAGCGGATGTCCGCCTCGCTGAGATCGGCCCCACTGAGGTCCGCCCCGCTGAAGTCATCCCAGCGGAGGTCCGCCCCGCTGAGGTCCACCCTACTAAGGTCCGCCGCGCTCAAATCCGCCCCGCTGAGGT
>DAOOQY010000189.1:0-7387 GCA_035389025.1 Verrucomicrobiota bacterium | reverse complement strand
CTTCGTCCCAGCAGCTTCGTCCACGAAAGAAATGTCGGGATAAAAGTTCTGCTGAAGAGAAAGGTCCAGCCGCAGGCCGTGCTGCTTGCCGAAATCTTTGAGCATCGGGAAGAGCAGCAGTTCAAGAACCTTGGAAACGATCTTCGTGTCCAGCGAGATCGTGTAGATTCGCTTATGGACATCGATAAAGCCCTTGACGATCCACTGCCCTTCATCCGTTGCCACGGCATGCGCGAACCCTTCAGTCTGCGCCTGAAGCGCTTTGAGAAAGGTTTCGTTCGTCATGCCAAATAGGCTACCCTACTTGACCGCGAGCGCGATCTTTTTCCGTTCAGCGATGAGCGCAGCCACGCCTGGCCAGAAGCGCTCGATTGAAACCGAGACGCTCTCGATGCGTTGGCTGGCGCGTCTCGTTAGCGTTTGCTTCTGAGAGATCGTTGTCGCAGTGCATCTTCTTGCGGTCGTGTGATGCGGTTGGTCTCCCCGGCCTGTACCCAGTAGTCGATCCCACCGTAACGGACTCGGTTCAAGAGCTCCTCACGCCCGTCCTGGAAAACAAGGCGCAGCGTTCCGATCTCAAGGTTGAGCACGGCCCGTCCTGCCCGGTTGGTGTGAGACCCAAGGACGTCTGTGTAGAGCCGCTCCTCAAACGCTCCGCCATCCAGCACCTGAATCCTTCGCCCCGGGTGAGAGTAGCCTCCATAGTTGTTCACCGTGAGCAGCACCTTTGCCTTGGGCTGGACAGTCCGGCTCGTTCGGTGACCATCTGCCGGCTGACTCAATGCCACGCCCGCCATCAAGAGCAGCAAGAAAACACTGCACGTCACAAGTTGCGTGCTCATTGCGCTAACCGGTGATAGCAGAGCTGTCTGGTCCGGGCCTCGTGTCACTCGGCCCTCCGATCGAGGATTTCATGGGGGGACTGGATTCGGTCTGAGACGAAGCCTCGCTAATGGTGGGCGGTCTTGTGCATCATGAGCAGTTCCCGCACGGTGCGGCGTGGAGACGGCGGCGTCTCTTCGCCGTAGCCCAGGCGCAGCAGGATTTGGGGATAGCCGGCCAGGCCCAACATGCTCGCCAATTGGGCGCGCAACTCGGGGATTTCGATCGGCTGATTAAGGAACGAGGCCCAGAGGTTCTCGGAGCGGGCGTGGAGCAGCAGGCTCTGCAAAGCCTGGCCTGTGTTGAGCCAGGTTGGGGCGTTGTCCTCAGGCGTCCAGAGCACGGCCAGCACCGGCGAGTGGGTGGCGACCTCCCGGTCGCGGGCGGCCTGTCCGCCGCCCCGATCGAACGTGCGGATCAGCGCCGGCCCGGCGAAAGACATCCAGTCCTTGATTCCAAGGTCGTGGACCGGGAGTCCGTCGCTGTGGCTTTCGGCCTTGGTTCGGACCCATCGGGCCAACTCTTCCCGAAAGGCCTTGTCCGCCCACTGCATGCGGTCGGCTTGGGCGACGAGATCGGCGACCGCGTTGCGGACTTCCTCGACAGCGTAGGCGGAGAGCCAGGCGCCTTCCGTCTGTGTGAGCGACTCGAGCTCCGCCAGCAACTCGGTCGGCACCGGATCGGGGCGGAAGGCTTTGCGGTTGGTGCGTCGTTGGGCGATGGCATGAAAGACGAGCACGTCGTCCGAGGAGGTCTCGCCGCTCAATCCCAACCGCAGTCGGGCCAGGAGGTCCGGAAACTCCGGATTCGGGAACAGGGAGACCTCGTACTTGTGACCGAAATACTCCGCCGCCATCCGCAGGTTGTACAAGGCGGCGCCGCAACTGATGGTGAGTTCGCGATCGGACGGATCGATCACCCGGAGGGCGCGTCGGCGGTCGGCAAACAGCTCGACGTCCATCGCGTTGATCCTGAAGAGCCAGGGCTGGGTGTTGTGGCTCGAAGGGGCGAGAATCGCGTAATTGAGCAGAAACTCGAGTTGGTCGGAGGCATAACCGCTCGCCGGGAAGTCGTCTGCGTTCACGCTCCAAGGCTGGAGATAGTCTTTCATAGGGGTGTCTGCGGCATTAGACGCCCGTTTCGCGACAAGCTTCAATCCAAAGCTGTGTCCGCCTCAGGCGCATTTCTCACCAACTGTTGATGTCATCTGAGCGGTCACCGTCACATTGGGCCTTCAAGAAGTGTCCGCTTTTCTTCTCAGGACGGGGTATGGATGGCATAGCGCAGACGCAGGCAGGAGCCCGGGAATGCGGTGTTGAGTGCGTTGAGTTGCTCGCAGAGGGCCGCGATCGCTCGGCTGCGATGCGGTGAGCTCTGGGGAGGATTCTTCTATCCCAGGCGGGGTGAAGTGGATAAAGCGCTCACGGCGCTTGCATCCGGGCGACCGTGTCACCGTCCCGTTTGCCGTCGGTTGCGGCGTCTGCCCCCAGTGTATCTCCGGCAACCCGCAGGTCTGCGATGACCATTTCCAGCCCGGCTTCACCGCATGGGGTTCGTTCGCCGAATTCGTCGCGCTTCCTCATGCCGACCACAATCATTGCACCACTCTCAGGAAAGCCGCGCCGCCCGAACGCGCCAGCGTCGCGCTGCGCGAACTCGTGTTGGTGATCGTCGTCCACGCCGGGGCGGCCAGGCTGCGGGTTTGTTGAATGCCGAACAGCCCATCGAAACCGCCCTCCCAATCCAACACCAAGTCCGGCCCGGTCAACCTTGCGCTGGTCACGCGCACGGTCAGTGCGCGTCCCGCGCCCGTTGTGGCGAGTTGTTGCACCTCCGTACCGCTCAGCGCCCGGTTCAGCACCAGCACATCGTCGAGGGCGCCGACGAATTGCTCGTTCACCGGCCCATCCAAGTCCTCGCCGATGCGCAGCGGGAAGGCGCCGAGATTCACTGCTCCGGTCGTGTTGCCGGAGGCGACGGGGCTGCCATCGAGGTAGAGCGTGATGCTGCCCGAGTCGCACACCGCCGCCAGGTGATGCCGCGTGTTCACGGAGAAAGTGGCATCCGAGATGACCTCCGTTCCATCCGGCAGCAACAGCCGCAGGCCGATCCCGCTGACGCTGGCCCCGGGATCGAAGTCGAAAATCAGCCGGCCGGCCGCGCTGCCACTGCCGCTGTACGTGCTGAACAGCCGCGTCAAACCGCCGGCCGTTTGCCCGCCACCGGGCACGCGGACGGCCGCCGCCATCGTGAACTCGCTGCCGAGATTGCCCACCGGCCCGACGTCGATGGCGTTGAATGGACTGGACAGCAGGGGGGCAGACAATACTGCCGAACGAACGCCGAACCGCGCGTTGTCCGGCGCTTCATCCACCCGCGCGTTGTTGTGCACGAGGCCGTTCTGGGCACCGTCGGAACTCAACTTGTCGGTGAAGGTGACTGTGCTATCGCCCTCGAAGTCGTACAGGATAGCCCGCTCGCCTGCGCCAGGGACCACATTTGCCCTCACGCCGGAAGCCGCGATGGCCGCCACCTCGTGCGCGCCCAGCGCCCGGCCCAGCACCAGCAACTCATCCGCGCTGCCCAAGAACTGCTCGTTGCCCGCCGCGCCGCCGCTATCCTCGCCAAAACGGAGGTTACGCAGGCCCGTTACTTCCGTGATCGGCAGCGTTGGCCTTGTCAGCGTGACCGGCGTGCCATCCAAATACATCGCCACCGCGCCATGATCGAATGTCATCGCCACGTGATGGTAACCGGGCGTTGCCAGGCCCAGAGGCACCGCGGGCGTCTGCGTCACTTCGCCTCGGATGTTCAAATACAGCCCCGGCACAATCACCCCGCTCGGGTCGAAGGCAAAGACCAGTTCCCCGGCAAGCAGGGGCCCCGCTCCGTCGTAGGAAGTGAACAGTCGGGTGTAGCTGGTGTTGGACGAGCGGATGCACGCCGCCAAGGTGAACGCGGGGCCGAGTTGAGTTGTTTCGGGGATTTCCACCGTGCTGTTCGGCTCGGCAGAAAGCTGCGGGGCGTCGAAGCGCGCGGACTGAGAGCCGAACAGCGCGTAGCCCGGCGTGGCATCGCAGTGCACGGCGTTCCTCAGTGTGCCGTCGTGCGCGCCCAGCTTGTCCCTCGCCGCCTGCCCGGTGTCGCCCTCGAAGTCGTAGAGCAGATTCAGCCCGGCCTCGACGTCCAGGTCCGCCGTCTCACCGGCCTTGAACGAGTAGAGCGAGGCGTTTTGCAGGACAAACCGCAGCCGCAGCGGCCCCTCCACGACGGGCAGCGCGCGGTGGGCAGCCCACGTCACCAACGCATCGACGCTGTTCGTTCGCACGGGGTCGCAGTCGGTGCGACTGTAGCCCGGCAGCACAGCGCCGTTGCGGTCGAGCACTTCGACGCGGAGCCAGCCGTTGGTGGCGCACACGTTCACGTGCAACTCGCCGCCCAGGGCCTCGAGCCGCTTGGTCGTCACCGTGCCGATGGCACCGCCAGCGTCCAGGGAGGCAAAGCCGTCCTTGCGCAGGGTCGCCAATCCAATCGAGGCCGACTCGGTCACGCCCGGCTGATTGTGCGTTGTGCCGAAGCCGCCGTACCACAGCTTGATCGTGTCGCCCTCCACCAACGGATGGTTGGGGGTGAAGACCATTCCGTCGTCCCAACGACCCGGTGCGCCGAGCGCCAGCATGGGCACCCGTCCCCCCGCTTGGGCCGCCTGCCGCGTCCAGCTCATGCCGTCGCGGCTGCTCACCAGTTCACAGTGGATCGGCCCGTCGTTGTTGCCGTCGGTGATGTGGAAGACCCAGAGGAAACCCAGGTAGCCCGCTTCGTAAGGGAAACCGCTCAGGCCGTAAAACTCGGTGCGCTGCCCGCCCCCGGCCGTCCAGGAGTCGTCCTGTTCGTCGGGCGTGAGGATGAGTTGTGCCGCCGGCCAATGCTCGAAATCAACCGTGCTGGAGAAGCCCACGCACCGCCGGTTGAACCCGCGGACGTTCGCAAAAACCTTCGGGTAGCCGAGATAGCGCTGCCGATGGGCGTCCCAGACGAAGTTCCCCACATCGCCGGGGTCGGGCAGAATGGGATTGCTCGCCGCGTCGTTCCAGACGATGCCATCGATCGAGGTCGCGCCATAGAACCCGCTGGTGAGGTGGTTCGGCGGCGTGCGGCCGTAGTCGTAATTGACCAGCTTGTAGCGAACCGCCGGGTCTGTTTCCCAAGGCGTGTGAATGACCTGCGGCAAATGATCCTCAACGGTGCGGCGCAGGAAGAGGTTGTTCGCCTTGGAACCGTTGAACGTCACGAGACCCAAGTCGGATTTCTGCCAGGCGACGCCGTCGAGGCTCGTCGCGTAAAGATTGCGATACTCCCCATCGTAGCTGTGATACCACATCCGGTAACCCGGGCCCGTTTCGTTCGGGAGCACCGTGCCGTAAAGATAGACGATCTGCCCTTCCCACGGCCGGTCAGCGACCAGCACCGGATTGCGCGGGTTCTTCTCAAACGGGTGATAGACGCGCACGACCTCGTGCTTCTCGGCGATCAAGGCATCGTCGACCAGGAGTTGCCACGGGCCGGTCAAATCACCGAGCGAGCGGGGTGTTGCGCCCGCCGGAAGTGAACTCAAGCAGAAGAGAATGACTCCAGTGACCGCGCCTGAGCCGAGGTAGGACAGTCTCAGTTTCATACTTTCCGTCTTTGTCGGTCCCCAATCGCTTTCTCGATCGGCACTTCTCGCGCGTCGGCCAGGGGTGGCGACCGGGCTATGCCAAGGTTCAGCCATCATAGGGGATTCTCTGCGCTTGGGTCCATGCCAAACGGCGGATCAATGCCGTCCGGCTCAGGAATGGCTGGCGCATCCCGAGTGAGGGGTTGACCCGTGTTTGCACCGCCGGACTTCCAACGGTCCCCGCTGGCAAAGCATGAGGCATGAAACAGGGTCTATGCCCGGACTTCCCTTTCTTCGTGAACGACTGGCTTTCCTCTACAGCAGTCAACGCAATGACCCTCGCCGAACAAGGCGCTTACTTGCGGCTGCTATGCTTGGCGTGGAACGAACCGGATTGCACCTTGCCCGACGATGACGCGCAGCTTTCCCTGCTGTCGCTCTTGAATAGAGCTTGGGCGCTTGGAAGCGACGAGAAGATTCGCGCTTGCTTCTGCCCCGATCCTGACCGGCCCGGCCATCGGCGGCGATCCGCGCGGACTTGCGGCAATGAGTTGGCAACGGCCCGACAGCGCCCGGCTTGCGGCGCGGCACCGGACAAGGGCAACTCCGGCGCGGTGGGCGAAGGGGCGGACGCGCGCCGGGCTTGACGGGGCGGGCGAGCGTGTCACATATTGTTCCACATGAAGACCGCAACGATTCGACAAGTGCGCCACGATTTCAGCGCCGTCCTGGCTTGGGTGGCCCAAGGGGAAGAAGTCACGGTCTTGAACCGGACCCGGCCCGTCGCGCGGATTCTCCCGCCGCGGCCCGCCGTCCCGGCCAAGGTCAAGATGCCGGACTTCGCCGCCCGCGCGAAGGCCATCTTTGGGGACAAGCGCACCAACTTCACGAACATCGTGCTTCAGGAACGGGAGGAAAGCCGATGGTAGCTTACGCCGACACCAGTTTCCTCGTGTCCCTTTACGGGCGGGACGCGAACAGCGCGCCCGCGCAACAGATGGCCGCAGCTCTGCAGGTTCCTCTCGCCTTGACCCCGTTGCTTCGGCACGAAGCGCGCAACGCCGTCCGCCTCGCCGTCTTCCGCAAGGAAATCACGGTGGTCGAACGGCAGAGCGTGATTGCGGCCATTGACGCCGACGTTCAGATCGGCGCCTTGGCGGACACTTCCCTTGCGTGGGCGGACGTGTACGCCCAAGCCGAAACCCTCAGCGCAAGCCACACGGAACAACTCGGGACGCGCGCTTCCGACGTGCTTCACGTTGCCGCCGCCGTCACGCTCGGGGTCAAGGAATTCTACACCTTCGACACCCGCCAGAAGGCCCTCGCCACCACGGCGGGCTTGAAAGTCAAACCGTAGCCGCTTCCGCCGCCCCCGACTTACGGCGCGGCGCCCGACAGTGGCAACTCCGGGGCGATAGGCGCGGGGGCGGAGGCGCGCGGCGCCTTCTTGAACGTCGCGCCGACTTGTCGGATCGGCGGCATGTCGATTTGCTTCCCCGCCAGTAGATCGGCCACCGTCAACAGTTGAATCTTCGGGTAACGCCGTCCCCACGTGGCGGACTCGTAAAATCCGGCGGTGGCGGCTTCAAGGTGCATCGGTTCGGTGTGATCGTGCATTGTGATGAGAACCTTCCTACGATTCCTCGCCCCTTAGCCCGGGTATTTCATAAGGCTTCGCGGGGTCTCATATCCGGGCTCTGGCAAAACCGCGCCCGCACATGGAAAAATGAAGTTCGGAGCGTTTCGAAATCTCGCGGGTCCAGCGACACTCTGTTGCCCGGTTCCCTCCCTCCACTCGGGCGCGGTTTTGCTTTTCTAACCCGCATAGCAATCATCCTGCGAGGTCTG
>DAOOQY010000188.1:0-7493 GCA_035389025.1 Verrucomicrobiota bacterium | reverse complement strand
GGAACTACACCATCTTCCCAACCGAAAATCGGAATTAGTTTTTGCACGAGTCCTTAGACTGGCGGGACGTTCGATTGGCGGAGCGGACCATCAAAGTAATCCACCGCAAAGCGCGGTGCGCCGGGACGCGCCTGGCGCCCATCACGGATAACCTGGCCAAGTGGCTGTCGCCGCTCGCCAAGAAGAGCGGTCCGGTCTGGCCGCACGGCCAGACGTGGCGTGAGCGGGCGCGAAGCATCACCGCCGCCCAGAACGCCACCGCCGAGGCCGCCGGACTGCTCCCGTGGCGGCATAATTCATTGCGCCACTCGTTCTGTACTTTTCGCGCTGCGGCTACCAAGAACGTGCCGCAGACCGCCTTGGAGGCTGGGAATTCCGCGGCGACCATCTTCTCGCACTACCGGGCACTCGCAACCGAGGCCGAAGGCAAAGCTTGGTTCGCGATCATGCCGCCGCACTCGGTCGCAAAGGTGCTGCGCCCGCAGCAGGCGAATGGGACCTGAGTAGACCGTCGCAGTTAACGGACTCGGCGCGCAGCAACAGTCCGCAAGTCCTGATGGCGAATCGTGCGAGACCGTACTGTGCCCGGGAATGTGCCCAAGTGACTGGAGCAGCTCGGCCGGAATCACGTCCCTGCTGCGCCCACGTTTGATCAAGCACATGCGGCGCAACTGGTTCCCAACGAACCGCGTGCTTCCGATTCGGCCCGCCAGAACCCAGCAGCGATGTCTCACAATTGGAGTGCAGACGGCGGTGCCCCGGTTGTAAGTCCATTCTCCCCTTGGCCTCTTGCCGCTATGTCTTGCGCACAAGTAACTTTAGGCCAACATGTTGCGTGGCGATGCGCCAACCGCTTCTCGGAGTGAGCGCCGGTTGAGAGCCGACTGTCGCCTTCTGCCAGTCGGGAAATCCGCGCGGAGGTAGGGCGTCCGAGTATGCGAGGCTCGGGGCGTACGTGGTTCGATGCGCGTCCGAGTCTTAAGAGGATGAAGATAAATCGCTCGACATCAACAACTTCGTCCCGTGACGGGGTTTCTGCCACCCAAACCACCCCAAACCGGCTCAAGCAGTCGGCATTATCCTGCGCACCGGCTCAGTCATCCCCAAGTCAGCCATCCTCGCCGGAAGTTCCGGTTGCCGCGTCAGGCGGCGGCGCCGGAATGGACTGGCCAGTAGCCGCACGATGTCCCGCTTCTTCATGTGACGACTCAGTGTGCGAAGAAGCCGGACGGTCTGAACGGGGCGTCCGACCAAGCGGCGAGCGAACAAGAGCCCATAGCCTTTCATCCGCAGGCGGTTGAGCACGACGCTTGGGAGCACCGTCGGGTCAATGTCGGAACATTTGAACCACTTGTGCCAGTCCCGTACGTCATCGATGATGCCGCGTCCGACGTACTCCTCCCAGAGGGGCGTGCCGCGGTACACGCAGAGGCGATTGAAGCCGAAGGTATCCAGCTTGAGCCGAGCGGCAAAACGAAAGCTCTCTAAGATGTCCGCCTCCGTCTCCTCCGGTGAACCGATCATGAAGAAGCCGTGGGCGCGCTCGATCCCGTGTTCTTTGGCTTCGCTCACGGCCCGGGTGATCTGCGAGAGGGTCTGCCTCTTATCCAGGCGGTCCAGAACCTTCTGAGTTCCGGCCTCGATGCCGAAGGCCAGGAAACTGCAGCCGGCCTTCGCCATGTTGGGGAACCGGTCAATGGCCACCGCGTCTACCCGTCCTTCGCAACCCCACGTAAACCGCAGATTGCGCTCAACAATCCCCTTGCAGATCGCGCCAATGCGTTGCCGGTTCAAAAGGAAGTGGTCATCCGTGAGATAGAGGGACCGATACCCCGCATCATTCAGCTCCTGCATTTCTCCCAACACATGCTCCGGGGAGCGGCATCGCCATTTCCCGTCGGACAGCGAGGGGATGTCGCAGTAAACGCAGGAGTACGGGCAGCCACGGGAAGTCTGAATTGTGCAGAACCTATCCAGCGAAAGCACGGCCGGAACGTCCAAGGGCAGCGACTCGATGTAGTCGATGGGCAGCGAGGTCCGGTCGGGATACGGGAACTGGTCTAGGTCCGAGATCACGGGGCGGGGCGCGTTCGTCACTACCACATCGCGGTCACGCCAGATCAAGCCCGCAACCGCTGATGGCTCATTGAGGTGATCCAAATAGTCGGGCAGGAGTTCCTCTCCCTCACCTGTCCCGACCGCGTCGATGTCCCTACAGTCCTCCAGGATTTGGCGTCCATTGAAGGTCGCAAAAGGACCTCCCACGATAATGGGTGCTCGCGGTGCTGCCGCCTTGAGTTGGCGAGCCAACTCCTTGGTCGCCGGATAGGTGGTCGTGGACAGAAACGAAAGCCCGATTACGTCGGGCTTCATCTGGGCAGCACAGGCGGCGATGTGTTCGCCCTTCATCTGCGGATGGCACGTGTCGAACAACCGCACGCCGTGTCCGCGTCGGCGGAGTACCGGGGCGAGCGTCTGGATCGACAGTGGTGGAAAGCCCATGACCTTCAGTCGGCCATTATCGGAGCAACAGCCCAGGAGCTCATCCGGCAAAAGCCGGTAGTAGTCCTCATCCTGGACGAACACGAGGAAGACATTCATGGCGTGCTTTGGTGTACGGTATTGTGGCTGCGATGACCAGGGCCGCCACCACTATTATGATGGTCTCGCGACGCAGCCTCATGGCATTGGCTCCAGGAAGCGGGTCCGACACAGGGCCACCTCCGCCACCGTCTTGTGGTGCATCTTCATAGCGGTGTCTTCAGCTTGCCTTCGAGCCGGGAACGGCCGGCTCTACGGCTACTGGCGAGTCTTTGGCCCCGGGACGATTCCCTCCAACGCCCTGCAAGTCGCTGATGGCCGCGAAGGCCTGGTCTTCGGCATCCTGGAAGAACCGGCCGGTGGAGCGGTGCAATAGCGCGAGTTCATTGCGAAGAAGCGGAGTGCGCTCGATTGGCAGGACCTCAGTCAGGTTCTCGAGCATGGCGCGGAGGCGGCGCGCCACCTGGATGCTTGTGCCGCCGAAGTGGCGGATTTCCGTCACCGCCAGATAGACGAAGTCCTCCCAGTTGGGCGTCCGATAGACCAGCCTGAGCGAGCCTGACGTATCGTGGGCTCGCCCTTCGCCCAGGTCACGGCTGCCAACATTGCGCAGGAGGTGATGGAGTTGGTCAATCGCCAGGACGGCCGTCGTCGGATCGTTAATTGCCGGGGAGAGTGCTTTGGAGGCGATATCCACGGTAATGCGGAACGCAAAGGCCGGGTCCTGCTCCAGCGTCCTTTCCTGGCCCAGAGCGATCGATTGACAGAGGGCACCTGCCGAGGGCCCGCCCTGGCCGCCGAATATGCGGAACAGCGGGCTCCCAGCGGCCACGAAGTCCCCCACCTGAGGCACCAGTTCAATTGTGCAATTCGCTTGCCGGGCCAGGACGACGAGTCCCTCGACGTCGAAAGCCAGGAGCACCCCGTCTTTCGGGTTGGGAACTGTGCGGGCGGGCTCGCCGCCGAGCACGTTCTCGGGATAGTGACCGGTGTTCGGCTCCCCGGAAAGAGGGCGGGGATAGACGCCCTGAATTTCCAGGTGCCCCAAGCGGGCCACGGCGAGCAACGCCCCGCTGGGGCGCAACGTCTTCCCCACATGATCGATGAGAAAGAGGAAGACGCCGAGGCTGAGGAGGCAGAGGTAGGAGGATACATACGCCGTAAGCGTTGGCACCGAAGTGTGGATGCGCAAGAGGACGGCCAGCGTAAAAGTGAAGCTGAAGGCAAACAGGGCTAAGGCGAACCGGTTTACGCGGTCCCGGAACACGATCCCGATGATGCGAGGAGTAAGCTGGGCGCTGCCCAGTTGCACCACCAGCAGGAGGATCGAAGAAAGGAACACGATGAAGGTGAACATGGCCCCGGCCAGGGTGCCGAACAGCGCCCGCGCAGCATCCGGGTCGAACCCGGATTGCCAACCGGCGCGTTCCTCGATGAAGCGAAGGCATTTAACCAACACCAGCCCCGCGACCATGCCGAACACCGACAGAATCCAGACCGAATTGCAGAGGTAGTTCCGGAGTTTGTAGCGCTGAATCCAACTCATAGAGCTTCATTCCCGGCTTTCGGATCCACATGGAGCACTCCGTTCATGCTGGCCATTGTGTCCGCGGCCTTGTTGTCGATGATGCCGTTCGCGCACCGTTCGGCGAACTCACGGAGCAGGGCGATCTTCTTCTCGGCCGCAGCGGCCAGTTCCTTCTCGTATTGCTGGTAAACCGGCCAGAACTTCTCAGCTTCCGGGCCGGTTAATTGCATAGCCTGGTTCAGCGTGTGGACCTTGAAAGCGTTGACGTCCGAGCGGAGCGTTTCCGGGGTGGCACGCAGGTCGTCGGGCGCGGAAGCAGTGGCCGGTGTTTGCGCCGACGCCGCCCAGCTTTCATTCACTTCATTTGTTCTGGTTCATCTGCGACTGCGCGGTGCGGCCGAAGGCCTCGTCTATGAGCGCGCGCAGGCGCTGGACGGTTTCCGGGGTGGGTGAATCAAAATCCATCATCCCGTAGATCTTGCCCAGGAACGCGTATTTCCCTTCCCCAAAGCGGTGATAGGGCAGCAGCTCGTACTCGACGACATTCTTGTACGGCTTGATGAATTCGAGAGTCGCGCGAACATGCTCTTCGTCGTCGTTTACTCCGGGAATGAGCGGGGTGCGGACGACAAACTCTTTGTCGGGGAACGTCTCGTACGCTTTCTTCAGGTTGGCCCGGATGCGCGCGTTGTCCACTCCCGTCCATTTCCTGTGACGCTCGGGATCGGTCAGCTTGATGTCATGCAGGACGACATCCACATGAGGCAGAACCTTGGCCATGAACTCCCAAGGCACGTTGCTGGCGGTCTCAATAGCCGTATTGATGCCGCGTTGATGGGCCTCTTCCAGGAGGGCGGCAGCAAAATCGGCCTGCAACTGACATTCGCCGCCGCTTAAAGTCATCCCTCCGCCGGACTCGCGGTAAAAGGAGCTGTCTTGCTCCACTTCGGCCAACACCTCTTCGACCGTCATTTCCTGGCCGAAGAGATAGAGGGCGTTGGAGGGGCAAACGGGGACGCATTTGCCGCAGTTGGTGCACAGATCCCAGTTGATCAGAACCTTGTCGTCCGGGCGATCACCGGCACCGGCGACGTAAATTGCCAGCTCCGGGCAAACGTCGCGCAAACAGTATCCGCACTGCTCTTCGCCGAGACACTTGGCGGGGTTGTAGGCCAGCTCCGGCTTGGGGCTGATACTCTCGGGATTCGAGCACCACTTGCAGCGAAGCGTGCAACCCTTCAAAAACACATTGGTGCGGATGCCGGGACCGTCGTGAGTGCAGAAGTGCTGAATGTTCAGCACCGTTCCGGTGAGAGGTTTCGCGCTCATGGGGCAACTCCCAAGGAAATGTCCATGGCTTGGGCGATCCGAACGAACTCGCTCTCCGCCGGAATGACCCGGACCTTGTTGAGGACCTCCTGCAGCGCGACCAGTTTGAGATCGGGCGGCTGATAGACCACCATAACGCCGCTCTGGCCCTTCGCTACCGCCGACACCGCGGCGGCGCCATAGCCCAAGCCCAGTTGGCGGTCCACGACGGTTGGCGTACCCCCACGGGCCAGTGCGCCCAGGACCATTGGATAGGTCGGGTGATCGGTCAGCCGCTGAAGCTCCAGAGCGACCCGGTCGGCCACCCGGCCAGAGCGCTCGATGACGAAGCGGCTGGCTTCCTCCGTCGCGCCCGGCGACAGGGCGGATTTCATTTTCGGATCCTGCGCGAGCGCAGGGAGCGGCGCGGAAGCGGCGGGTTTCGCGCCTTGGGCCACTACGACGAGTCCGAAGTTTCTGCCGGCCCGCAGTTCCTCGCGCAGCCGGGCGGCAACGGTTTTGATGTCGTACGGGATCTCGGGCAGCAAGACCGCATCCGCACAGACTGCCATGCCGGACTGGAGCGCCAGCCAACCGGCATGCTCGCCGAGGACTTCCACCACGAAGATCCTGTGGCTGGATTGAGCGGCCTGCCTGGCCCGCTCAAGCATGTCGGCCGTGAAACTCAGGGCGGTGTTGAACCCGAATGACAGCATGGTCACCGCCATATCGTTCTCGACAGATTTCGGCACGCATACCGTTTTGAGGCCTTTGCGGCTGAGTTTCCAGAGAATGCTCAAAGCCCTGGGTCCGACGACGGAAATGACCGTTTCAATCCCTTCCTGCTGAATCCCGGCCACCAGCTCATCCGATCTATCCACCTCCACGACTTCATTCCCGGAGTTGGTGGAGCGGACGTGGAAGGGATCGGTTGCGGCTGAACCGCCGAGCACGCAGCCGGTCGTGCCCGAGAGGCCCTGCATGATTTCGGGGGTCAGTTTGACGAGGACCTTGTCCGGATAGCGCTCGGGAAACAACAGGCCGTCATAGCCATCACGAATGCCGACGACTTCCCAGCCCAGCTTGCTGGCCGCGAGGCAAGCGCCCGTGATGATGCTGTTGAGGCCGGGGACAAATTCCCCGCCGAAGTTGATGGCAATGCGTTTGGCTGGCATTTGAATTCCTTTCTCCCGGTTACATT
Organism: Verrucomicrobiota bacterium; assembly: GCA_035389025.1. Lineage (GTDB taxonomy): Bacteria > Verrucomicrobiota > Verrucomicrobiia > Limisphaerales > J093 > MWFF01. The sequence goes on along the minus strand of DAOOQY010000188.1, from coordinate 915 downwards.
TGCTCCTCGGTTCGCGCAATGATCTCCGCCTGCAGACTCGGAGAGAGCTCCACGAAATAGGCGGAATATCCCGCGACGCGCACGATCAAATTCCGGTACTTCTCGGGATTTTTCTGAGCCTCCACAAGCGTTGCTTTGTTCAGAATGTTGAATTGGACATGCCACAGTTTTAGAGAACACCAGGTTCGGATGATCTGCATCAAAGACTGCGTGCCCTGCGGACCCGCAACAGTCGCCGGGGTGAACTTCACATTCATCAGGGCCGCACCATTGAGCCCGCCCCAGTTGCCAGCTCTGGCCCTGGCGACCGAGTTGAAAAGGACGGTGGGGCCCTTGATATCCGCACCGTGCGAGGCCGAGGCGCCCTCGGACAAGAAATCCTGCGCCCTGCGCCCGTTCGGCGTGGCCGAGACGACCTTTCCCGCCACCACGTGAACCGTGATCGGCACCTGACCGAGGGCCCAGCGTTGGCCGTCGGGTTTTGGGTTCCGATCGGCGTACTCGCAGAACGCGTTCTCCATCTCCCAACCGATGGCGTCCACCCACTCGATGCCATTCCCGTACTTCGGAGCATTGAGGCACAACTGCCGGACGGCTTCCGCCCCTTCCCAGTTCTTTTCCATGGCATCCAGAAGCTGGTCCCAGGTGAGCTTCTTGGTGTCAAAGATCAAGTGCTTGATCGCGGCCAGCGAATCGACCACGGTGGCCTTGCCCACAATTTCCATGTGACTCACGTCGATGGTACCGGGGATGCCGGCATCGCGTTCATGCACATCCATGCAGGCTTCGACGCTGGGGGCGAACAGCATAGAGGCTATGGGGCACGCCAGGTGGAGCGGTTCCACTATGCCGGCGCAACGCTGCTGGATCATCTGGTGCCAGATTATGTGATAGATTTGTTTGCGAAATGCCTCC
>DAOOQY010000187.1:0-7532 GCA_035389025.1 Verrucomicrobiota bacterium | reverse complement strand
CGAATGGTGGAGCGTGGCGTACAAATCGCCGTTGAAGGCGCCACCGCCCCCCGAACCGCTGATCGACACGCTCAGTGTCAGGCCGGCGATCCGCGCCGAATCGCCCGCGTAGGTCCATCGGAACACCGCGCCGCCGTTGTCCGGGACGAGCCCGCCGCCCAATAAACCCGAGTCGATCACGGCGCCGTGAGCGGCGACGACAGGCGCCAGACTGCAAACAAACAGAGATAGTGCATTCTTCATAGGTCAGGAATCGCGCTCAGGTTCAGGGTGCGGACAAATCAGCAGCCCGATAGAACGCCGTGCCCGCGGGCGGACTCGCGTCCGTGTAGCGGATCAGGCCGTTCGAGTCGGCTTGCACCGTATCGACGACTTCCCACACCGGATTGGCGAGGCTCGATGCGCGTTCGATGGCGTACCAACGATGCGGGATGCCCACGAACTCGAGAACAACAGTCCCGTCCGGATTGGCGGAGAGCTTGAGTTCCGCGGCGATCGGACCGTCTGAAGTGGCCCGAACAAGCACCCTCCCTTCACCCAGACCGCCCTTGCCATCCGAGACGACGTATGTGAACTCGTCGGGCTCATTGCCGCTCGACTCCGTCGGTTCGTAGAAAACCCAGCCTCCAACAAGCCGGATGCCCGCCCCGTTCTGCGATGCAGCCGAGACGCCCGTGAGGGTCAGCGGGTCGAATTCCGGATCGACGTCGTTGGCCAGCAATTCGCTGACGGCGACCTTGACGCTCCGATCCAAAGGCCGCGTCACCAGGTCGTTCCCCGCCACCGGCGCGTCATTCACCGCTGTCACCCGTGCCAGGAATGTGCGGCTCGCACTCGAGGACCCGTCGCTCACTGTCAACGTCACCTGCGCGTCGCCGGACCGTCCGGGCTCGGGCGTGATCGACAGCACCCGGTCGGCCCCGCTGCCACTCACCGCCAGTCCGGACAGCGGGAGCAATGTGAGATTCGAGGACTGGACAGTGATTCTGAGCGTGTCCAGCAGCGTGTCCGGATCGCTGACCGCGAACGGCACGGCATGGCCCACCGTGTCTTCGACCATGACCTGGTCCGCGACCTCCGACACGTGCGGCGCAGTGGTCTCGAAAGCAACCAGGGTGCTCGCATCCGGGCTGACCGGAGCGGGCTCGAGGTTGCCCGCTGCGTCCTTGGCCCGGCTGTAGAAGGCGTAGGTATGGCCCATCTGCCCGGTGTACTGCCCGCCCGTGAACCGCGTGTTCGTGAGCCAGGCCGCGAACGGCCCGCCATTGTCGGACACATAGATGTCGTAGGCCGCCACGGCCGAGCCGTCGGCGTCCTGGCCGGCCCAGGTGACGGCGAACGATAGGGCGCTCGAAGCCGGCAGTGGCTTCACGGCGCTGATCGGCGCGCTGAGGTCCAGCGGCGGCAGTTCCTCGTAAATGAGGGTGTAAGTCACCGGCCCTGCAACGGCGTTTGCGTTGTAGTCGAACAAATGCAGTATGTTCTCGCGCACCGGCTTCTTGCCCTGGCCGACAAACGTCCGGTCAGTAACCCAGGCGTTGGCCACACCCGTCACCTCGTCCACATCCATCAGGATGTCCCGATCCCCCTGCCTGACGCCGTAGAGCTTCATCTGGCCGTCGGACGGCTCGGGCACGCGCAGATACACGAACCCAGGAGGCAGGCTCGCCGTCAACTGCACGGTGGTGTCGGATGCGCTGGGCGGCCCATCCGCAACACCGGCCGTGACAACGGCCACCTCGTTGGTCTGCCCGTCGCTCAGGTACACGCGATCCGGGTAATCCGTCGGCGGATCGGGCAGATCGTTGACCAGGAAATCCGGGCGGCCGTCAGCGAACGGGGCCGGGGCGGCCACCATGTGGATCATCTCGTGAATGCTGACATCGTCGATGAGGGCCGTCTTCTTGCCAGCGATCGCATCGAGGTGCTCGAAGGTGACGCTATAGTCAATGAACAGGCCCTGAAGCGTCGAGCGCAGCAGCCACCGCCCAATCTTGGTCGCACCCGGCTCGATGTTGCCCAAGCTCACAGTCAATGACGGCGTCAGGTTCTCCTCCTCAACTTGCGAGGCGATAATCTCGAAGTCGATCAGCAGCCCCTTCTCGTTCTCGATGATCTGCGGCTGCGCCGAGGTGATGCGGAGGTTCTTGGCCAGACCTTTGCCCCGGTTCTCGGCCAGCACCGCCAGCGAATACGGAATCGACGGCTCGATTTGCGGTGTGAAGGGGTCATCCGAGAACACATCCCGCTGGTGGAAATACTTGATGTACAACAACGGGTCCGGATAAACCGTGATCGGCACCGGCTGCAACGGCACGATGATCTGACGTCCGTCCTGCACGTACTTTAACGTGCCCCCCACCAGATAGACCTTCGGCGACTCCGGCGCCGCCTCCCGCGTCGGAATCAGAATCCAGGACGCGCTCCATGTGCTCATGGCCGCGGCCTCGCCCGTCCCGTCCACCGGCGTGGTCGGCAGTCTGATCGCAAACACATCCCCCATGTCCTTGTAGTTTTCATCGGTGATGTTCACCGCAACCTCGACCGCTTCGAGCGGGATCGTGTCGCCGTTGACGATCTCGAGCGTCGCGTTGAACGCGTTGCGCGTCAGAACCGCTTCCTGTTCGAGGCGCAGCTTCACCTTCGCGCACACGCCTTCGCCGTCCATCAACTGCGCCCCCCCCCGCTTGCCCGGGCTCCCGTTGACGATCGCCGAGGCCGACTTGAGTGTCGCGCGCGAGCGGCCCGAGAACTTGATCGGCGCGCCGCCGGACTTGGCGTGGAGCTGCTTGGCGGCCTCGGGTCCCAACTGCCGGGCGATCGCCGCGCGAATCGCTTCTTCAACGCCGGGGATCACCTCGGTCCGCAACGCATTCATCAGACCGACATCATCCGGCTCACAGGTCGAAGGCAGCAGGTAAACCTTCTCGATCGGATTGCCTTCGGCGTCTTTGAACAGCGAGTAGGTCGTGCCCGCCAGTTTCACATAGGCCGAATAGTAGATGCCTTCGAAGCACGCCTCGGTCGTCATCGCCCCGTCTTTGTACTCGAACGAGATGTGGGCGCCGCCATTGATGCTCCCGTTGATGGCCGCCACTTCCGCCTCCCCCTCGAGCGGCCCGGCCGTGTAGGTGGCCGTCGCTTCGCCCATGACGCCGCCGAAGAACCGCAGCGCGACTTCGCCGCTGGCCGTCACTTCCAAACCGGAGAAGTTGCACCCACTCGAGACCTCGCCCGAAAGCGAGATGCTGCCCGTTGCCTGCAAGCCCACCTGGAACTCGCCCGAGATGCTGGCCTCGACGCTGTCACCCATCGAGATCGTCGCCGAGGCATCCTTGCTGATGCCCGGGCCAACCGAGACTTCGAGTGAGGCGCCCGCGCCGCCGTACACCTCGATCCCCACGCTGCCGTCGTCCAGGCAGCACGTGCGCGCCCCCCCGCTCGCCTCGATCTCAACCTCGGGCTGGACCAAGCCGCCTGTTTGGGCGGTGATGTAAGCCTCGACCGCCATCCCGATGGGTTCAAAGAAGCTGGAAATGTCCACGGTCAAGATGTCTTCCGGCTCGAACACTTCTGGATCGCACGGATCGCAGTTGACCGGAGGACTGAAACTCACCGGCCCCGAGTAGTAACTGCCGGGGCCACTGGTCCCGCCCCCGGACACCGGTCCGCCGCCGCCGGTGTAGCCGCCCCACCCCCAACCGCTCCACCAACCGGCCCCGCCGGACGAGCAGTCGCCATGCACGTTCACCACCGGCAGGAGCACCCGGTGCCACTTCCGGTCCGGCCCGCAAATGAGGAACCATTCGAGGCCTGCTGTGATCGTGCAGGGCACACTGGCCAACTCCGCCCGAGCGCGACGATTGTCCGCCAGCCCCGCCACCCCGCCAAGGCCGGGCTCGTGGTTCTCGATGGTCACAGGCACCTTGACCTCGCCCAGGGCCGGCACCAGGCCAACGTCTTCGACCAGAGGAGTGATCTTGTACCAGGGATGCTCGCTGAACTGCAGCTTGGCACCCTGAGCGGCGACCAAACCGCTGTTGCGGATCGTCAACAGGATTTGCTGAGTCGGCAGAGTATGCTCCGACATGTCGATGAACGGCGGGTCAATCGTGATTACCGGCATCGGCACGTAGGTCTCGAAGGTCGTCTCGATCGTGATCTTGGTCCGATCCTCGATCTCCGTGGGCACCACCGTCCAGTTGTACTCGACGGTCTGGCGGTAGAGAAACGCCACCACCGAGTTCACCTTCGCCGGCTCGACAAAGTGGACCTGGGAGTAGGTGCTGTGTTTGTCGGCCGTGACATGCACCTGGTAGTAGCCTTCGAGCAAATCGGTGAACTGAGCCACACCGCCCGCGTCGGTCAGACCCGCAACAACTTCCTCGCCCGTGTAGGCATCGCGCACGCTCACCCGCGCTCCCGCCACCCGAGGCGAGCCTTCGGCGTAATACGTGTACTCGTCCTCGACAACCACCCAGAGATCGCCCTTGCCATCGGTGACATACCGGAACTCGAACGGCACCGACATGCCGTACTGGGCGTTGCCGAAACCGATCGCGCCGCGATAAGGCGCCCCCGGAGTCAAACCGTCATCGGCGGTCGGCTTGAGGACGATCATGAGCGAGGTCGTTTCGCCGGGCGCCAACGAGTCGAGACGCGTTGCCGTCGCGGAGAGCCACGGCAGAGGCGGCAACTGGACATCGAGCGGGCCGCTGGCTTCGCCGCCGTCGTTGCGCAACTGCAACTCGATGGTCGTCTGCACGCCGGGCTTCATCGCCGCCACCAGTGAGCCGGGCGTCGCCACCAACCGCGGCTTCAAATCAACCACCTGCACGCTCACCGGAATCGTCAGCGTCGCCCCTTCCACCGCACTCACCTGGAGCAGCACCGTGCCGCTGATGTACGACGCGTCGTTGGCGCGCACCGTGACGGTCAGCGTGCGCGACCCCAGGGCCGGCAGCGTCGACGCATCGTCCAAGTCTGCCGTGACATTGGCATTGGGCACATTCGGCAGGTTGCTGTTCGCCGACACGGTCAGGCCGTTCAGCGGCACATCGCCAAGATTGACGACCTGAATTGTCCGGGTCGCGCTCGCCCCCTCGACGACCTGAATCGTGGCCGGCGACGGCTCGGCCTTCATCCCCAGCAGCGTAAACCCGTCCTGCGGCTCGGCGGTCGCCACACCGGGATGCTCGGCGCCCACCTCGTACACGCCGGCCTCGGTCGGGAACGGCTTGAACGAGATGCTGTATTGCCCCAGGTTGTTGCACATGGCCGAGAAGACACGCAGCGTCCCCTGCACGCCAATGTGGATGTTCACCCGCGCGAACGGCACGGGCTGTCCAGTCTCGCGGTGGAGCGCCTGGCCCCGCAAAGGCACTTCAGTCCCCGCCAGGGCGATCTTCTTGCCCTGACCCGAATCCACCGGCAAATCGACCTCGACGGTGGCGCGATAGGTCGGATTCACCACGATCGGAACCGAGATGGCTGTGTTGTTGTCCTCCAACAACTCGCCCACCTGCGTGTCCGCATCCGTGACCGCAATCAACCAGTACCGGCCCGTGTCCCGGGGCAGGTAGAACGACTGGACAACCTCGAAAGACTGTCCGGGCGGCACATTGTCCGGAAACACATATTGCCCCAGGAACTTGTCGCTGCCCACCAACGGGTCACTCGACAGGAACAGCCGCTGGACAAACGAACGCCCGGCGCCCGTGTCGGTTGTGCCCTGATTGCGCACGCGATAGGTCGCCTGAACGATCTGTTCCGAGCCGCCCGTTCCGGGCACGTCCGTGAACTCCGCGGCCAGGTCCGGCAAATCGGTGTCGGTCACCACGATCATGTCCGCACCGCCCGTGAAATCGGCGGCCGCGGCGGTGAGTTTGACAGTCTTGTTCCCGTCCGTAACGCCGTCATCCAGGCTCTGGATCGCAAAGCTCACCTCGGCCTCGCCCTCGGGAATCGTGACGGTGGCCGGCGCGGCGATCTCACCCGGCACATCGACGCTGAGCGTCACCTCGAGAGCCTGGGTGGGAGGCGTATTCCGGGACACAACGCCCATCGCAGCTTGGGCCAACCCCTCGGCCACCACATCCGGCGCGATCGCCACCGTCAGCGTCGGCCCGTCGTTGTCGGTCACCGTCAGACTCGCCGCGGTGCCGTTGGCAAACGGCGCGCCCCCGAGCAGGATGACAGGCACAATGGTGACGGTCTGCGGCCCATCCACCACAACATCATCAACCGCCGCCACGGGGAAGGAGATCGAGTCCGCGTTGGCTGGGATGGTGAGTGTCCCGGGCACCAGGACTTCGGTCGCATCGCTGTTCTGGAGAGCGATGCTCAGCGCCCGATCGCTGACGGGCGAACGGCTCAGCGTCGCCATCGTCGCGTTCGCTCCCGCCCCTTCACTGATTTCGCTCTGGGCGAAGACGAGCGTCACTCCCGGCAGATCGTTGTCCAACACCTTGACGCTCTTTGTGTCGCCCACGGCGCCCACCGCACTCACGGTAAGCCCATACCCGATGTCGCTCTCGATCTGCGTGTCCTCGACCGCCGCAATCAGGAACGTCGCCTGATCCGCGTCGGCCGGGATCGTCACCGTCGCCGGCGCCGTCAACTGCGACGGACTCGCGCTCCCGATGGTCACCATCAGCGGCGTGGGCAGAGCAGCGTCACGCTTGACCGTCGCGTTGGCCGTCTGGCCTTCGCCCACAGTGGCCGGCAGGATCAGGGTCAACACCGGCTGGTTGACATCCGTCACGGTCACAGTCGCTGCCGCGTCGGCAAACCCGCTCGCCTTCGCGTTCAACGCCACCAACTGATCGCCATCTGCCACGCCGTCCTTCTGCGGAGTCCCATTGAAATAGGCCGCCGCCTGCCCACTCGCGATTTCCACTGTCGGCGGCACCGCCAACTCGGTCGTGTCGCCACTGCTCAGGTTCACGGTCAGAGCGGCGTCGCGGCTCCCGTTGCGGCTGACGGTGAACCCGAGCGTGTTGGCGCTCTCGGGCACCTGGGCCGAGCTGGCTGTCAAACGCAGGCGCAGCGGCACGTCCACCGGCGTCATCCCCAGCGCCGTGTTGTCAGCCTCGTTCGACTCGATCACGTTCCCGCCGCGATCCGTCGTTACCACCGCGTACAGCAGGCCGGCAGGCCCATCCAGCGGAATGGTGACCTGGGCGGACCGATCCACCGCGGCGCCCATCGCCAGCGTGCCGACGAAATCCACGGTGGCAAACGCCTGATCGTTGCCGATGAGATTGTCCATCGACAGCGCAACCGTTTCCGACCATGAGCCGGTCAGGTCGGCTGCGCCCGCGTTCCGAGTCTTCCACGTAACGGTGAATGCCGCACCGGGAGCCGCGGTCGCCGGCACCGCGATGTCTTCGACAACCAGGTTCGGGCGCGCCGGCGGAGTCAGCGTGATCGGGACGGGCGCGCTCCAGTTGTTGTTCTCGTTCGACTCGGTCACAACCCCGTACCCGTCGGTGCGCACGAGCAGATAATGTGTGCGGTCGGCGAAGCCGGTC
>DAOOQY010000186.1:0-7532 GCA_035389025.1 Verrucomicrobiota bacterium | reverse complement strand
GGCGATCCGCGGTCGCTGGCGCACGCGAGAAGCATGGGCGACTACATCCTCCGGACTTTCCCGACGCCGCGGAATCCGTGTTACGACGCGCGCGAGATTTGCACGGCCGGGCTGCCCGAGGGGATGCTCGAACTCTACCGTGTTACGGGCGACAGGCGCTACTTCGATTTCGCGGCCGACGTGCCGCATGGGAACGATCGCGGCGAGGTCCAGTTCGCGTCGTTGCGGGCGTGGGAACAGGATTTCAGCCGTCCTCCACGCCATGTGTACGTCATGCTGGCGCGCTGCTATGCCCAGACCGAGTTGCACCGGCTGAGCGGTGAAACCAACCTTCTGCGGATGAGCTGCTACATGCGCAACGAACTGCTCAAGCGAGGCGAGGGGGGTCTGCTGGTCACCGGCTCATGCTCGGATGGCGAGCAATTCACGTACAACCAGAACGGGCGAGGGGCGATCGGCGAATCGTGCGTCACGGCCTACCTTCTGCGGTGGTTCGACAGCCTGATGCGTCTCGATGGCGATTTGCGCTACGGCGATGTGCTCGAACGCACGATGTATAACGCCCTGTTCGCGGCCAACTCGCCCGACGGCCGCTGGATTCGCTACTTCACCCCGTTTTCCGGCGAGCGCCTGTACGACACGCGCGACTCGTTCTGTTGCTGCGGGAATTACCGAAGGGCGGTGGCCGAGCTTCCGCGCAAAGTCTATTACCGCACGCCGGAGGGCGGCATCGCGCTGAATCTGTTCACCAACTCGAAGAAGTCGTTCGATGTCAACGGGCAGATGGTCACGATTTCCCAGGAAACCGCCTACCCGAATGACGGGGAGGTGACGCTGACATTCTCGACCGGGAGCCCGGCGCCCTTCGCGTTTCGGTTCCGGACACCGCGCTGGTGCGAACGGATTACCGTCCGGGTCAACGAAGAGCCGTCAATGACCGTTGGACCCGCCGACCAGGCGCCTGGGTGCTGCGTTTTGGATCGGACCTGGCGTGAGGGCGATACGGTGAGAATCTCGATGCCGATGACCTGGCGGTTTGTCCGCGGTCGAGCGATGCAGGACGGCCGGGTGGCGCTGTTGCGCGGCCCGGTCGTGTACTGTCTGGGCAAGGATGCGAATCCCGATCTGCTCACCAAATGCGCCGAGCCGCGAGACCTTGTGATCGATCCCGCCTCGATTGGGGAACCCCAGAAAGACGAAACGATTCGCCCGGACGGCCGGAAAGTTGCGGCTAAGGCGTGGCTGGCCCGGGACGGCACCCGCGAGAAGGTCGACATCATGCTGACTGAGTTCATCGATCCCAGCGGCCTCGAGGTCTATTTCCGGGCCTCCGACCTGGCAAACACATCGCCCGTGCGACTGGCCGACGACGAGATCGTGTCGTGGCCAAGCGAGTTTGTGAATGTCCACATCCTGCGGGCCTTCTATGGGCCGAAGGCGTCGGGCGATCTTGAAGCGATGTTCGAGGTCCGGGGACCTGTCGCCGCGGATTTGGCGGCCGACTATGTTCCCCCAGGCGGCCGGATGGGGTTGAAGGCGGAATTCCCCGACAGCACGGGAGGGAGTTGGGCGTGCTATAACAGCAGGAACGGCGGTCTGCTGTCGACGGCCGCGCCCGGTGATGTGAAGGTGTTGAACTCACAATTCAAGGCGTTCGGCACGCCGCTGGGCTACGCCTACGGACTCGAAAACCAGGGGGATCAACTCGGCTTCGTCTCGAACTACGCCCCCAGTGATCGGCAGGAAGACGTCTGGCGCAACCATTACTCGGAGAAGATGTTCGATCGGGTGATTCCTGTGGGCGAGCGGAACGGGTTCCTCTTCACGCACCCGGTGGCCGACACCGGGTGCTCGACGGTCTTTCGGTGGACGCCTTCAGCCAGTGCGAGGGAGCAGAATCTCACGGTGTGTGGACGGTTGTTCTCGAATCTGGGCAACGGCGTCGAACTGCGCATCGTCCGCTGGAACGACGACGCGCGGCACGATGTCCTGGGCACTTTCAACACCAGAGACCTTGCGGCAGGCCAATGCGGCTTCGCCGAATTCACGCTGCCGTTGAGATTTGGCCCGGCTGGCAGGCATCTCGACTTTGTTTTGCACAACGCCGGCGCCCATGTCTGCGACGCGACCGCGTTGAGAATCCAGGCCTTTACAAACCTCTCGCAGTCCTCAGCCCAGGCCGATGTGACCAAGTTGGTGCAGGGGGTATTCCGGAACCAGTCGGTTACGCCGCTGGGTTCTTACAGCACGCTGTTTGGCGAGGCGAAATCGGGCGCGGAGAACACATTGAAGGTGAAGGTCCGCGATTGGCGCGACGGCCGCCTGCGGTATCTTGAGTTGCCGCAAGACGCCGCCTTGGACCTGACCCGGAAATAGGCGCACTCGGGACGCGGTCGAGGGTGCACGGCGGCTGATCACTCATGGACATCGAGGACCGTGCCGCCCAGGACGAACTTCACGTTCGACCCCAGAGCGAGCCAGGGGAGCGCCTCGGGGTGCCTGGCAACCAACTCGAAGTACTCGGGCGTGCCAAACGCCACGCGCCTGACCGCGGGATTGGTCAGGCGCTGCACCTCCGCGTCGATCCATTGGTCTCCATTCTGGAAGAAGCTCCGCCCGCCAACAAAGCGGCTCTGCTCCGTGTAAGCGACCACCTGGGCCGCGGTGTCCGCGATCCCGCCGGGAATCGCGCCGCCCGCGGCTCTCTGTCCCGTCACCCCGATCGGGGTCCCCACGGCCGGGGTAGCCCCTGGCGCGGCGGCGCTCAAGGCGCGTGCAGCCTCCGATCTGGCCCGGTGCAGCGATTCCTCCACCTGGTTGGCGGATTTCTGAGCCAACCCGTACCTCGCCCCGGCGACCGCGGCAGCGCCGGACGTGTCTTGGCGGAACGATTGGAAGGCCAGTTCGGTGGCGCGCCGGGCCGTGCCATCCAGTTGCAGTTGCGGCAGGGATTGATGCACCAGAGGGACGTGCCGGCGTTGCTCGTCTTCGTGGATGAGAAAGGCGGTGTATGGGGTGACGATTCCATATTTGCGCGCGAGTTCCGCGGCTTCGTCGCGCAACTCGGCGCTTTCGCCGCGCAGCCGGATTTCATCGAGCAGGTAGCCGATTCGCCGGGTCGCCCAGAGCCGCGGAATGAAAGCGTGATCGGTGGCGGGGCCGCCGAATCTGACTGGAAAGACGAACTTCTGTGAGACGCCGTTGACCGATCCCTCGAGTGCCATGTCGCCCTCCGCTCTGCCGGAGAACTGGCCGGCGAGCACGAGTTGCTCGCCGCGAAAGAGATCGGGCAGCGGCGAGGGATAGAGCTTGGTGACGCGCACGCCCTCGGGGAACGCCAGTTTCAGGTCTGCCAGCACGGGTTCTTTGATCTTCGAGAAGAAGTTCGAGAGCTTCACCTCGAGGTCTTCGTCAGGCAGCACGTAAGCGCTGGTGGCGCGCGTGGTCTCGGTAATGCGGTCCAGCAGGTGGGTATTCACGTCATTGCCAATTCCAAAGCAGAAGACCCGGGTCTGCCCTGCGCCGGCGGTCCGCGCCATCGAGACAATCGTGTCGTTGTCGACCGGGCCGACCGTTGGAAGGCCGTCCGTGAGGAAGATCACGAAGTACGGGCGCGCGCTGCCGTCGGGGCGGGCGGACAGTGCGCGAAGGAGCGCATCGTGTATGGCGGTGCCCCCGATGGGCTTGAGTTCCTGGATGAACGCGCCGGCCTTGGCCCGGTTCGCCGCCTTGGCCTCAACCAGGGCGCCAAAAAGCGGCTCGACCTCGGTCGAGAATCGCACAATCTCGAAACGGTCGGGGTCGTTGAGATTCTCGACGCAAAACAGCAGCGCCTTCTTCGCCTGATCGAGCTTCCTGCCAGTCATCGATCCCGAGGTGTCCAGGACGAAGCTCACGTCTTTGGGGAGGGTCTTCCGGTCTTTGTCATGGGTGCCGAACGCGGGGGCGGCCAGCAACAGGAAATGGCCGTCGTCCTCGCCTGCGCGATACGTCATGAGGTTCGCCCCGACGTCGTCCTTCTCCGTGCCGAAGAAGAGCTGGAAGTCCGTATCGGGTTTCACGTCCGGCTCTCGAATCCAACGACGGCTCGGGTGTTGCCCTGTCGGTTGATTTCGACACTGTGGCTGGGCGAATAGATCGAGGTCAGGGGGCGCTCGGACTCGATCTCGATCTTGAGACTCACCGTCGGGATGGGACTTGCGGAGTATTTCTCGGTGTTCAGGGGGTAGAGGTAGTGCGCCAGGCCTGCATCCGCTTCGAGGAGTTGCGTGTAACTGAGCTTCACCCGTTTCTTGCCGCGGGCTTCGATGGGGAAGATTCGCACCTTGAAAACGTCGCGTCCCGCATACTCGAGCAGGGCCGGATCGCGGTGGCGCCGGACAATGTCTTCGTAAATCTCCCGCGCCTTGTCCGCAGGGAGCAACTCGGCCTCGATCTGACGGCCGTCCACCTCCATGCTGAACTTGTCGATTTGGGCGCCTTTGGGCACGGGGAAGATGTAAGTGCCCTCGAGTTGCCGATCGTTTGGATTGAAAAACTCCTGGTCGATCCAGGTCGTTGCGACCTGGCCGCGCACCTTGGCTTCCACCCGATGGAATGTGACATCGAGGGGAGCAAAAGTGAACGGGCGCGGCACCGGACGCGGCATCGGCATGGGCCGCGGCGGGCGCGGGCCGGGAATGGGAATCGGCTCATGGACGATCATCAGCCCATCTCCCAAGAGGGCGACGGACGCCGCAAATAGGGCGAGTATGGAAACAAGCGGTCTTTTCATAAGCGGTCGTGCACGGGCGGCGCACACCCAGTTAGACGGAAAGACGCGAGGCATGCTCCCGGGCGCGGTGCATCTGGTTGTTGTCGGTGTTCTGTCGCCCGGTGAGGGCACCGGGCCTAGCCCGGATTGAGAGATTGCCGGAGGGGCGACGTCCTCGTCGCCCGCCAAACAGGGTCTGCAACTCTCATCGCCGGGGACGAGGCCGTCCCCACTTCAACGCGAACACCATTCCAACCGACAAACTCCAGATGCAGTGTCCCGGGCGTCCGAGTCGAATTCTCGGTTGAACGCCCTGAGCGCTCTTCTTATGCTCGAATGATGTTGCGGCGCTTTGTCTTCTCTTTTCGGCTCCCGATGGCGGGCCTGGCTGCTTTTCTTGTCCTTTCCCTGTGTGCTCTCCACGGCGCGCTCCCGCCCGATCGACTCAGCGTGTCTGACGGGGCATCGGACGCATTCGGGGTGGCCAGGGACGCCGCCGTCCGGATTCAGACGGCCTCGGCCGGGGGACCGGTGCAGTATTTGACGCCGCCGTATCTGCAAAACGTGCGATCCAATGCCATCGCGATCATGTGGGAACTCGATGCCGCGGCGCAATGCGCGGTTGAATATGGACTGGACGCTGCGTATGGCTTGCAGACCCCCTGCACCCGGCAGCCTTCGGGAGCGGGCACCGAGGTCTATCGCTGCACGTTGACCAGCCTGCAACCCGGCACCACGTATCGGTTCCGCGCTCTTGCGAACGGACAGCCCGGTCCGGGCGGCGCGTTCACAACCGCTCCCTCCGGGCCCGATCCGTTTTCGTTCTGCGTTTGGTCTGACAGCCAGGGATGGAACCATGGGAGCTACGATGCCGATCCACTCGAGCCCACCAAGAGCATGTTTCGCCACATGGCCTCGAATGGGATTCAGTTCGCCGTGACGTGCGGCGACCTGGCGGAGTCGGGATCGTCCTACGACGACACGCGCCAGTATTACCTTGATCGTACGGCCCTCCTGCTCGGGACCAGGGTCCCCTGGTTCGTCGCGTGGGGCAACCATGACGCCGGGGCCACGAGTCTGATCCGTCAATTCGCCGATCAACCCAGTCAGCAGCGCCCCGGATACACCGCGGGCTACGGCAGTTACTCGTTCGACTACGCCGGCTGCCACTTTGTGTGCATCGACTACGCATCGAGCGGAGTCGACATCGCCACATGGCTCGAGACCGACCTCCAATCGACCGCGAACCGCAATGCCCGGTTCACCTTCCTCTTCATCCATGTCCCCCCCTATTGCGAACTCTGGATCGATGGGAACGCCGGCCTGCGTGCGACGCTGGTGCCGCTGATGGAGGCGTATGGGGTCGATGTCTGTTTCAGCGGCCACACCCACGAGTACTCGCGCGGCTTCCGCAACGGCGTCTACTACTGCGTCACCGGGGGCGGCAGTTGGCTCGATTTCCCGGAACTGTTGGTTGCCGACTGGGACCACATGACGGTGGGGGGGCAGCACGCGATTCCCGGCATTTACAAACCCGCACCTGAAAGCGGGGGCGGCCTCGTCAACGAATACGTGCGCGTGGACGTCACCGAAGCCTCATTCACCGCATCCATGATCGCTTTTTCGCCGGACGGCAAGGTGCTTGGGGCGCTGGATCAGTTCTCGTTGACGCGCGATCCCGCCTCCCGTCCGCCTCTCACACCCGTCATCACCGGCCCCTCCTCGTTCGATGCATTCGAGGGCGGGTTGCTCGAATTGGCATGCTCGGCCTTCGCGGACCCGGATTCCAGCAGCGTTCACCTGCAGAGCCGGTGGCGGCTCAGTTGCAGTCCGAACGTCGAGGCAAGCGAAGGGGTTGTTTTCGAGCGGGTGACCGGCCCCGGCGTGACCAACTGCGTGATCGCGGCGACCAACATCTGGCCGGGGCAAGTCCTTTACGCGAGCGTTCAGCACACGGCGGGAGACGGATTGGTGAGCGCGTTCGCGTCTCCGATTGCGATCCGGATCACGCCCGATCCTCTCCACCACGAGGACTTCGAGAGCGTTGCCGAATTCAGTCTGCCCGCTGGATGGGTGGCCACGCATCGCACGAGCGTTCTCTCGAACGTCTGGAATCCAGACGACCCACAGTCGAACACCTACCTGACCTGGACAGTCGTCTCGAGCAGCCGTTTGGGTGCTCTCGGGGCAAACCGGCTCAGCGTGCCGGGCATTGTCCATGGCAATTCGGTGTACGCCGAGTCGGACCAGCGGAGCGGTGTCCAGATTCAATACCTGACGACTCCCGATTATGACCTGCGCGGTTTCGAGAACATCCGCCTGGTCTTTCGCAGCAACTACGTGCAAAACCAGGACAGCCTCGCCGCTCTCGAGTTCTCGGTTGACCGAGGCGCCACGTGGCTTCCTGTGGCCTATCTGCTCGATAGCACGGACGTGGTTTTCCGGCCCGGCGGCGCGACCATCGATGCGGCGGTCACGTTCGGTCGGGTGGACCCGGACGGCGTGCCCAACGCCAGCGGCACCGCGGCGTCGGGCGGGACCTACGGCGAACACATCCTGAGTCGTCCGTTCGAAAACCTCGCACCGTACATCCAGGGTCGGGTGAACGATGACACGATCGAGTCGAAGCGTGTCGAGTGCTTTCGGCTGCCTGCTGCCGACCGCCAGGCCGCCGTCCGGTTCCGTTTCGTACTGGTGGGGACAGCCAGTTGGTTTTGGGGAATCGATGACTTCGGTCTCTTCGGGTCCGCTGACGCTCTGGACCCGCTCCGGATTGTCA
>DAOOQY010000185.1:0-7534 GCA_035389025.1 Verrucomicrobiota bacterium | reverse complement strand
GGTACGAGCTGCCGGTCAGGTCTTTAAGACCGCTCAGGTAGTCGCTGATACGCGCTTGTCCGGTGCGGGAAATCGAAACCACTACCGCGCCGATACCGACAACAAAGACCACGAAAATCAATAACTTTTTCAGGTCGCCGCCGGCCAGGAAGAAGAGCAGGATTCCGAGCAGCACCACGGTGGCGGCCGCGCTCAAATCCGGCTGGAGGACAATCATGCCGGCGGTGAGGCCGACGATAAAGAGCAGCGGCAGCAGCCCGACCACCGCAGCGAAAAAGAGCAAACCGTTCGGAATCCAGACTTCCGAAATCTGGGCCAGGAGTTGCGCGAAACCCGAGTGCAGCAGCAACGTCAAGCTGACCGCCACGGCCAGCGCCCAGCCAAGAATGGCGTCGCGCGCGCGGACGACGGCCGCCGGGTGCAAGAGTCCCCACACAGCCAGGCGCACAAGGAAGGCGCCGTTTGCGGCGATCCACAGTCCGACCATCACCTCGATCGGCGCGCCGGAGGCGACAACGCCCGCGCCCAACAGCACTGCAGCCGAGGCGTACGCCACGCGCCGCGGCGCGCTCAGTGCGCGCCACCAGGCGGCCAGGACGGCGAACATGCGTTGGAGCCAGTTCACGACCAAATTCTTGGACTCAAGGATTTCAGGGGGTCGAACCCATATCGAGCACAACCCGGTAGAACCGAGCGCGCGTCGACACCGGTTCGCGGTCAGTGAGTGTGATGTTCCGGCTCGACTCGAGCGGGCCGATCGTCTCGATGGTGGTCCAGGGGCCGGCGAGGTCCCCAGCCCGCTCGAGTTTGTAAGACCGCGTGGCCACCCCGCGAAACACGATCTCGACGCGCTCCGCGACGGGAGCGATGGGGAGGAAGGCGAGCAGGCTGGCCGGATCACGGGGGTCGGTCAGCGCCAGGAACTCGGCCAGATTGATGAATTGATCTCCATCAGGATCGCCCGTCGGTCCGTCGTCGCCGCGGCTGCTGCGCGCGTCGAGTCCATTGGCCAACTCCCAAGCGTCCGGCAGGCCATCTCCGTCGCGGTCGGAGCGCGCGGGATCCGACACGTTCGGCAATCCTGGCGTCAAAGCCCCCAAGGCCATGACCTGAGGGCTGCCGTCGGGCAGGCGCCCGCTCGATTGGTCCTCGCTTTGCGCCGGGTAGACCACCTCGTCGATCAAACTGCCGTCGGCGTCCAGGAGTCGGATCGACCCGCCTGCAGCCGGCAGCTTGAACTCGACGTGGTCGGGCCCGGACTTGACCGCGCACCAGAGGCGAAGGTGACCGCCGGGCGGAATGAATGCGATGGTGCGGAGCGTGAACAGGGTGTCGTCGGTCGCTACGTGGAGCCCGCGCAGATCGAGGGGTTGGTCGGTCGAGCGGTTGTAGAGTTCGAGCCAGTCGTCGTCTCCGGCCAGCGGATTGGCCAGCCATTCGTTGAGAACGGCGCTCGATAGGGAGGCCGTGGGAGCCAGTGCATTCGCGGCGCTGGGGGTCGGGTGTGAAAGCTGCCAGGAGCCGTCCTGCGCACGACCTAGACTGAATTCCGGAATCTGGTTGCCGAAGGTGATGGCATCGACGCGGTTGGTTCGAGCGTCGTAGAGAAGGAGCGTCTCGCCTTCGCGATCCAGTCCGAAGCCGGAGTGCAGACCGGGCTCGCTGGTTGCGTGGTCACACCAGACCACCAGGAAGGAACCGGGAGCCAGGGTCGTTCCGGCTGGAAAGACAAACCGGCGCGGATTCCCGCTGTCGCTGAGGCTCCACCCGGAAAGGTCGATGGCAGTGGATTTGGTGCTGCACAACTCGACCCAGTCGGAAGCGGCGGAGTTTCCCGGCGATCGGGTGGGGCAGGACGCCATGACCTCGTTCAAGCGCACGGCGGGCATGGGCAAATCCTGAGCGAAAGTGCCCGGGGAGCCGCCGACGTTCTCACTGGCTCGCCAGTTGGCAGGGTCGCTCAGCGCTCCGGTCGGGTCCAGGACCTCCAACGAATGGCCTTGCCCATCGGCCTCCGTGGGCCACCCGTTCTCATCGCTGTACTCGAACAGCCAGATCAAGCGCCCGCCAGCGTCTCTTAGCTTCAGCTCCTCGCCGGCGTTGGACAACGAGCCTGTGAAACTGCCTGAGACGATGATGCCCGGGTACCGGGCGGCAAACCCGGCGGGGTCTGCATCGGACGCCAGCACGATGACTTCGTACGGCCGGAGCACACTGTTTGGCGGAAAGGCGAACTGGATTCCTTGGAGCGTGAAGCCGCTGACGTCGAGGGGCGCAGGGCTCGCGTTGTGCAGTTCGATGAACTCGAAGGCGCCGCCGCCGGGCGGATTGTACATGACTTCGGTTGGGCGGAGGGGGATTGCCGGATCGCCAACCCGGAACGTGGCTTCGGTGAGCGCGCTCCAGGCGGTTCCCACAAGCGCGCGGGCTTTCACGTGCGTGCTCTGCGTCAACATGAGCGGCCTGTCACTCACATAGACCTGGGCGCCCGGGGTCACGGCGCCGCTGACGGCCAGGCGCGGATCCGTGCCGTCGAGCGTGTGGTAGATGACTCCCGCCGGCGCGCTCATCGCGAGTTCGAAGGGGCGGGGGACAACACCGCCGTGCCGATTGAAGGTCGGGGCGGCGACGTTGGGATAGAGGCCGAGCGTTCGCAACCGGTTGAGGACGGAGGCCGAGCGCTGCGGAAAATAGCCGGTGCGCAGACGGTTCAATTCCGCCATCCACTCGCCGTCCCGCGTGAAGGGTTGGGCCGGTCGCTGGTTGTCTCCCCATCGTGCCGACTCGAGGACGATGGCAGGGTCGATTTCCGCGATGCGCCGGTGGTAGAGCGCGGCGGGCCGGCTGCGCTCGGGATGGGCGTCGTTCCAGGCCGGATTGGCTAAATCCACGAAGTAGACGCCGCCGTTGAAGAAGTGGCGATGGACCCGATCCGCGAAGAGCAGGCGGAATTCGGGACTGGATCGGAGGCGCGAGTACAACTCGCCGGGCGTGTCGGCATCGCTGACTCCGGTCCGGTCGTGAGCGACCTCCTTGAGGCAGTGTTCGGAGTCGTAGCTGACGAAGCGCCAGAGGGCGTTGGGGCTGCGCCGGCGAAAGGCGTACCAGTTGTGGTGTGGCCAGTCGGTGTTGCCGATGTAGAAGTGGACAAGGAGGTAATCGATCAAGCCGGGCAGATCGAGCATCCGGGCGAGGGCGTCGTAGTTGTCCGGATTCCCCAAATCCGCCCGGGCGAGGTTCATCATGACATTCCAGGCCTCGCCATTCCCGTCCAGGACATTGCTGCCTGTATGCTTGATCACGTCGTACTCATCGGGGTCGCCGCCGTAATGATCGGCGGCCCAGGCGGCTTCCGGTTCTTCGTGCACGTCATAGACCCCCCAGTACAAGCCGTTGAGGAACAGGTGAACGTAACGGCCGAATGAAGCCGGCGCGCCGCTGGCAGTCTGCAAGTCGCAGGCAAATTGATCCCGCACGTACTGGGCGCGCTCGCGCTGGGTTGTCGGTTCCGTTCCCCCCGCGTAAGACCATGTGTAATTGTAGCCTGCGTCCAGAATCAGCGTGTTGAACGAGTCGACCGGCGAATCGGGAAACCACTCGTGCTCGAGCCGACCCGGCCCATAGTCCGATCGAAAGACCAGCCGCATCGACAGCTTGTAGTCATTCCAGGGGTTGGGGCTCGTGCCGCCCTGGATGCGCACCCCGCAGTTAACCTGAAATCCCTGCTGTCCCTCGGGCGGCAACAGCTCCGCCGAACAGCGCCGTTCCCAGGCGATCCCTTCCCTCTGCCCATTCGAGTAAATCCCGCGCGCGGCGCTGAACCAGTCGTCCACCGGCATGACAAGCGAGAGCGTCGGGAGGCCCATCAGGCCCGGACGCAAACGATCCGTGTAAACCGAATCGCCAGTCACGCGGCCATCCATGGCGTAATCGGCAGCCGTGATCTTGCTCGAGCCCCAGACGCTCGGGAAACCGGGAGGAGCCACCGGTTGCTCGAAGACCGTGGCGGGATAGAGGTACGTGCGCGTCTCGACGCGCGACGGCAAGCTGTTCGAACTGAACGCCGCGGCGCGCACGACCATCGACTGAGCGACCCGGATCGGCGCGATGTAGACATAGCCGCTGAGGGCCGTTGGCTCCGATCCGTCGGCTGTGTAACGGATGGTCGAGTCGGCCGTGGCGCTTGACAGAGTCAGGTCGAACGGCGCTTCGTAAAAACCGTGCGGCAGGCTGAATTCGACCTGGCTGACCACACCGGTGATGGGGCTCGAGCCGTTGGCCGCGCCAGGCGTGGGCGGGCTGAAGTAGCGTCCCGCGCCCTCGGTCGCAAGACCATACGAGTAGTCGTTGCGGGTCTCAGGGAAGCGCGGCGCGAACTCGCTCACCGCAGCGCGCGGCGACCCGCCGTCGTAGAGCCCCAGGTACTCCCCTTCGTCCGCAAGCTTGAAATTCGTGTGCAGTCGTGCGCCCTCTCCGGTTGCCGCGCGGTCCTTTCCGGAGGCGAAGATGACCAGGAATTGACCCGCATCGAGCGTCACGGGCGGCAAGAGCCACTTGTCCGGGATGTCCGGGTCATCCGTCAGGGCCCAGCCTGTCAGATTTACGGCCGCGGCCCCGTTGTTCCGCAGTTCGATCCAATCCTCCGCGTCGCCGTCCTCGTCCTTGAGTCCAATCACATTCGCCGCGCACAATTCGTTGATGACCACCGTGGGCGGCGGGGCGGCGGGATCGAGGGCACAGGTCCAACCCTGGCCGTCGAAGTCATTTGGCGGAGCCGCGCGGTCGGTGATGCCGTGGGCGGCGGCCCAGGAGAACTGGACCGTTCCCGCTTGCGGTTCGGGGAACGTGAAGACAAACGGGCCGGCGCCGATCCCGCTGAGCGCGGCGGCCGGTTGCCCGTTCACGAGGAGGTCGGACGCATCGAGGCCCGTCACGGGCTCGTCAAACCGGAGTTGGACCTGTGTGAGGCGCCGGACCGCAGCATCCGGCGACGGGACCCGGCTGAGCACTTTGGGTGGATTGAAGTCCGTGTGGGTGTAGGTCCACTCTGCCGCTTCGCCGGTTGGGACAAACGGGTTCGGGGGCAGGGCGAGGTCGACGATGCCGTGGCCAGCCGCCCAGCGCATCGTTGCGACGCCGTACGCCGGTGGACGGAATGTGAAGGTGTAGGTTGTTCCGGTGCCTTGGACGCGTTCCGCCGGCACCGAGTTCATCAGCAGATCCTCCTCGTTTACCCCCGCCACCGGCTCGGTGAAGTCGACCACGATGGTTGTCAGATCTCCGGCGAGGCCCGGCGGAGGGGACACGCCCGCCAGGGCGGGCGGTTGGTTGTCGAGTCGGTGGGAGACGAGGCCGACGTTGATTTGGAAATCGCCGTTGTCTTTGAGGCGATTGAAGGCCTGGACGGCCAGGACATTGGTTCCCTCGACAAGGAAACGCGCCGGGTCTGCAATCGCGTGTTCGATGAACTCGATCGGTTCGGGCGCCGACGAGTTGGCCAGGGTCGAAATGGTGACCTCTCCGGCGTTGATCCTGTAGCGAACCACCTCGGTCCCGTTGATCCACGCCACAAAGCCATCGTCGCATGCGGCGCTCAGGGTCAGGGCAACCAGTTCGGATGGCTCGGTGACAGCGAACGATCGGCGCAGGAAGATGCCGTTGTAGTTGTTCCGCATGTCGCCCAGCCGCGTGCCGCCGGTGATGGCGCTTTCGCCGAAGTGAAACGGGGCCGGCGCCTGCGGCCACGCGGTGTCGTCGAAACCCGCCGAGCGCCACGCTTCGACAGGCGTCGAGACCTCGTTTGTCCCCTTGCGCATTCGCCATATCGAGTCCGGAGCGACCAGGGTGGCGGCCTCGCTCCCGCAACAGAACCAGGAGATCAACGCGACAAGGCCCAGCCGCCAGGCGTGACGCGGAGATGACATGGAGCAGAGGTTAGCAGATGCGGCATCGGCATTCAACGGACGCTTTTCGGATTGAATTGCGTTGTCGGGGACTCAAGATCGGGCGCGTGCACTGCCGCTCCCCTATGAACACATCTGATTCCCTCACACGCCGTTCCTTTCTCGAGAAGGCCGCCTCTCTCACTGCCATCGGATTCGCCGCGCCGGCCATCGGCGCCGCGGATGCGCCCCGTCCGGGTCGGCGCATCGGCCCCAACGACCGGATTCATGTTGGTCTGCTGGGTTGCGGCGGGATGGGCCGGGCGAACCTCGACGAATGCGCGAGGCACGCCGATGTGGTCGTGACCGCCGCGTGCGATGTCTGGCAGGCGCGACGCGACTCCGTTTGCGCGCAGTTCAAAGACACCTGCAAGCCGTATCGCGACTTCCGCGAGATGCTGGCCCAGCCGGACCTGGACGCGGTGATCATTGCCACGCCGCCCCACTGGCACACGTTGAACGCCGTCGCGGCGTGCGAGGCGGGCAAGGACATCTACTTGCAGAAGCCGATGACGCTGCATGTGGGCGAGAGTCTGGCCGTGCGCAACGCCGTTCGACGGCATAACCGGATCAGCCAGATCGGCACCCAGATTCATGCCGGCGAGAACTACCGCCGGGTGGTCGAGTTCGTCCGCTCCGGCAAGATTGGCCCGATTGGCGTGGCGCGCACATTCAACGTGATGAACCAGGGGCCCGAGGGCGTCGGAACCAGTTCGGTGACCACGCCGCCCGAGGGGATGGATTGGGATTTCTGGTGCGGCCCGGCGCGGTTGTGTCCCTTCAATCCCATTCTGGCTCAGGACGCCTACAACCACGGATCGTGGATGGACTACAGCGGCGGATGGACGCCCGGCATGGCGCCCCACATCATCGACCTGCCGATATGGGCGCTGGACCTGGGCTTTCCGACCGTGACCAGCGCGGCCGGGGGGCGGTACATCGTTCAAGACGATGGCGACGCCTACGATCACCACGAGGTGCTCTGGCAGTACCCCAAGTTCACCCTCACCTGGATGTCCTCCCTCACCAACAGCTACGATTTCACGATGCGCGGCGATGCCGAACCCGAGCGGCGGTTGGGAATCTACTTTCAGGGCACCGACGCCACCCTCTACGCAAACTATGGAATGTACCGGCTCCTGGCCGAGGGCAAGCGCCTCAAAAGCAAGGAACCGCCTCCGGCGACAATCCCGCCCTCGCCCGGGCACGAGCGCGAATGGCTCGACTGCATCAAGTCACGCCAGCAGCCGACGTGCAGCGTGTTCCATCACGTCAAGGTGGACGTGCCGATTGTCCTGAGTCTGCTCTCCCTCAAGCTGCGTCGGTCGATCCGGTTCGACCCCGATGCCGAGCGCATCGTCGGCGACGCCGAGGCGGCGCGTCTGGCGGTTCCCGAGTACCGGGCGCCGTGGAAGTTCCCGACCGAATACCTCAACGGATGACACGCCGCGGTTGGGACCCCGCTACCCGCGCCCAACGGCTGCATCTTCTGACCAACAACACCCGCTTCCTCAACTCATCGACTCGTGGCTGATGTGCGTCACCAACTCCGACGAACCTGAGATGCGCACAAGATGACTGAGTGAACACTC
>DAOOQY010000184.1:0-7539 GCA_035389025.1 Verrucomicrobiota bacterium | reverse complement strand
ACCCCTACAACACCGACGACGCGGACCTCTTCATCAATCCGACCGGAGGCATCGGAATCTCGGCGCAGTATCATGGCGTCGTCCAGGCCAATACGTGGCATCGCCTCGCATTCGCGTTCGATCTGGCCGCCCCGGGCGGGCCGACACTCAGCAAGTACATCGATGGTGCGCTGGTGAACCGGCAGATTCTCGGCGCCGGAGTGGACGGGCGCTGGGCACTCAACGCGGTCGACGGCATGTTCGCCCCGATGGCGCTGTTGTTCACCGACAACAATGAGGATGGCGCAGACACCCAGGCGGGCTATGTCAGCAGCATCCAGGTGCATGACGAGACACTGTCGGCGGCCTACATCCAGGCCTTGGGCGCCCCTACAACCGACGGCATCCCCACATCAGTGGTCGTCCCGGCCTCGATCGTTTCCCGCAAGCCGCTGGACGGCGCCATGAACGTCGTTCCCGCCTCGGGAATCGAGGTTGTTTTGGCCGACGGCTCGGCGCCCGTGGACACCAGCTCGATTGTCCTCAAGGTCAACAACGCGGCTCTGACCCGGAACGTCAGTTCCGCCGCGGGCAAACACACGGTCACCGCCGCCCTGCCGACGCTCAGCCCGCGATCGACGAACACCGTCAGCGTCGGGTTCACCGATCCTTCGGGCGGCCCGGTCACCCTCGAGTGGAGTTTTCGGATGGCGGCGTATCTGCTCGATGCGGAACTCGAGCAGGTGTTCACCAACCGGTTGGCGGCCTACTGGCCGATGGACGAGGGCCTCACCAACGCCGCCGCGACGTTGCTGGTGGACGTGGCGGGCGAGAACCACTCCACCATTACGACGGGCGGCATGGCAGACTATTGGCTCGATGCAACCGGATCGAGATTCGGCGGAGCCCTGCATGTCGACGGCGAGAACGTGTATGTCATGGTTCTTCCCAGCCCGAGCCTCAATATCGGGGCCAATGCGATGTCCATGGCCCTCTGGGTCAAGCTCGAACAACTCCCCAGCCAGTTGCCCGGCAGCTACGGTTCGATTTACGACTCGGCCACCGACGAGTACGTCATCTACACCGACAAGGGAAACAAGGAACTCCGGTTCAAGGTGACTCTGGCCAATGGGGAGGCGGCGCGGCCGGGCATTCCGGAGGCGCAACTTAAAGTGGGCGAGTGGATGCACATCGCCGCCGTCTATGACGGCAAAGCCAGCCCGACCGCCGGCGAGGCGCGCATCTATCTCAACGGCGAATTGATCGACAAACATGTGGGGCACGACGGCGCCCCGGGCACCGGCCTGACCGGCAACGTGCGCGCCGGGCAGACGGCTGCGATCGGGCGACCCGGCACAGCGACCGGAAACGGCTACGTGGGGGCCATCGATGACCTCGCGATCTGGAGCCAGGCGCTGAGCGTGGACGCGATCGGCTACCTGTCGTCGGGCCATGCGATCCCGGCTGCCGCGCAAGACCCCGATCCGCTCACCATCACCCGGCATCCGGAGGACAAGAGCGGCGTGGTTGGAAGCCGCGTGATGTTCGAGGTGGTCCGGTCGGGCGGCACTCCGCCCGTGCTCTATCAGTGGAAACGCAACGGCGTCGATATTCCGGGCGCGACCAGTGCCAAGCTCTTCGTGGTTGTGGCGCCGGACGCTGCGGGCACGTACACCGTCGCCGTGCAGGATGCCGTGCGCTCGCTTGTGAGCAATCCGGCCACCCTGACGATCGTGACGCTGCCGAGCGATCCGATCGAGTCACTGCTTGTGGGGCTCACAGCCCATTGGCGGCTGGACGATGGGCTGGCTGATCCAAACACCCAGGTCCTGGCGGATGCTCGGGGCGGCAGCCCTGGCAACCTCTTCGGAGGGAGCGCATCGGTTTGGCTTGCCGAGCCCGAGGCACGGTTTGGCGGCGCGCTTCACGTGGACGGCCAGACTGTCTACGCGACGATTCCCAACAACAGCATTTTGGACATCAACGAGAACCAGGTGAGCGTGTCGCTCTGGGCGCGCCTCGAACAACTGCCCACCGATCTCCCCGGTTCCTTCGGCGGCATCTTCGATTCGCCCAATGACAGCTACG
Organism: Verrucomicrobiota bacterium; assembly: GCA_035389025.1. Lineage (GTDB taxonomy): Bacteria > Verrucomicrobiota > Verrucomicrobiia > Limisphaerales > J093 > MWFF01. The sequence goes on along the minus strand of DAOOQY010000184.1, from coordinate 5,472 downwards.
TCGTCTACCTCGACAAAGGCAACCAGGAACTGCGATTCAAGGTCACGACCGCCGAAGGCCAGGCGGTCCGGCCCGGCATTCCGCAGTCCGAACTGGTCCTCAACGAGTGGCTCCATGTGCTCGCAGTCTACGACGGCAATGCTACGCCCGATGGCGGCGAGGCCCGCATCTACCTCAACGGCGTCGTGATGGACACCGAGGGCTCTGCCAGCCTGACCGGATTGGTCCGGCCCGGCCAAGTCACCGGTCTGGGACGCGACGGCGAGACGGCAGGCTATTACTCGACCGGTGCCATCGACGACATCGGCGTCTGGAGCCGCGCGCTGACGGCGGACGAGATCGCCTACCTGTCCTCGGGCCATGCGATTCCGGCCGGGCCGGAGCCGCTCGAAATCTCCGGGGCGCGCATCGAGAGCGGCCAGATCGTGATTCAATGGACCGGCGGTGAAGGCCCGTATCAGTTGCAGCGCCGGACCTCTGTGACCACTGGGAATTGGGAGAACGTGGGGCAACCGACCGGCGGCACGAGCGCATCCGACGCGACCGATGCCCCGGTGAGATTCTACCGCGTGATCAAGGCGCAGTAACGCTGCGGCCCCCGGAACCGCTCTGATCGTCCAGCAGCGCATGGCGCTGTCGATTCAGCTCTTCCGGGCTAAGGCCATTGAAGCCGGTAGAACCGGGTCGGGCTCCCGAAAGGCCTCGAAAGGGTCAACTGATCCTCCTCGACCGCGGGCCCTTCGGACAGAAGAGACCATGAGGCTGCCGATGCGAATTCGGGCAATTCCGACAGAGTCGACAGTCTGAATGCGGTCGCCCACGCGGGCCAGCGAAGCCGCACCGCGTCGCTGAGTCGAGACACCTCGAGTTGCGGGGGTTGGATTTGCTCCGGCCAAAGGGCGGCGGAACTTAGGACCAGCGCGTCCATTTGGCCGCGAAAGAACGGATCGGCGGGCGACAGGCTCCGGCCCAGCCAGCACTCGGTCGCGCCCAGGTCAGCCGGCAGGAGATTGACGCTGTTGTTGACGCCCACGGGTCTGCCACCCAGGTAGAGGATTCCCTGCCGCCCGTCCAGGACCACCGCCACGCGGGTCCAGACGCCTGTCGGGAAAGGCGTGTCCGACTCGATTGTGTGCACGTAGCTGAACTGATCAGGGGTGATCGCGCATTGAATCTGGCCGGCGGCATTCTTCGGCGTCAAATAGCAGGACGCACGGGCGCTCCGTCCGAAATCGAATATCCGTTGCCGGGACGAGCCGCCGTCCCATTTCACCAGCGCGGCGATGGTCTGCATCGCGCCCACAGCGGCGGGCAACGAGAAATAAGCCCGATTGTCCGACAGGCTCAGCACGCCTCCGTGGAGCGGATCGGCCTGAATCGTCGCCCCGCCCTCCAACACGCCGTCAAAGCGGTTGCTGGCGTCGGCACCGCCATGTGAGAACGGATAGAAGGCGCGCCAGGAGGGACCTGGGAACAGCGTTGCCGTCGCGATCGCCTGGCGTCCATCCAAGTCGGTGGCGGTCAGACTCACTCTGATCGTCCCCTGCGCAGCCCCAACCGGCGCAGTGAACCATCCCCCCGCAATTCCCGTGGCCGGTCCGAACACGAGGTTTGTTTCACCTGCCGCGATGTGCTGGACACGCCAGATCAGATGGCTCGCGCCGAGAGGCACCCGCATGAAATCCCTGGCCGCGCCGGCAAACTGCACCAGCCCCCCCGGCTCGTAGCGGGCGCCGTCGGCCGGCTGCACGAGTCGAATGACCGGCGCGCGCATCTCATCGGCGGTTCGGACCCGCCCGTGAGCCTGGAAGGACGCGAGTTGGCCGTTGAAGGGCGCGCCTGCCGCCAGTCGCCCGAGGCCCAGGAAGTTGGTTTGCGGACGCACATCGACCGGCGACACCGCCATGGCGTTGTTGGTGGCCACGGCCGAGCCGTTCACATACAGAATGCCCCGCGAGCCATCGAGCGTCACGGCCACGTGCGTCCACCGATTGGTCGGCAACGGACGCGTCCAATCGAGGCTTCGCACGCCGTTGCCATCGTCAATCTCCCAGCGCAGGGTGTTGGCATCCGAGGCGGGTGTCAGCATGAACCCCCGCGACGCCCCCGCCCCAAAATCGAGAATCCGCTGGCCCGGCGCGCCGCCGCGCCATTTGAGGACCGCGGCGAATGTGCGGGCGTACCCGACGCCCGGCGGGAGGGAGACGGACTGTCCGGTGCCATCGAGATCGAGCACCGAACCGCGCTGGGGATCGAACGCGAACGTGGCGCCGTTCTCGATCAGGCCGTGGTACTGCCGGTTTTCGTCCCGGGCGTCGCACTCGAACGTGTAAAAGGCGGACCAGTCGTTTGTGCAGACAGGCCAGCCGTCCGCGCTCCATGCAAGCGTTGAGAGGGCGAGCTTGGCCGGGCCATAGGCGCCGTAATGGGCCGCCCAGGCATTGGCGTCGTAGTAGTGATAGCTGAACCAATCCTGACCCGCCTCGGAAAGAATCCCGACATGACCGGGCCCGGCGTGTTTGCCCGTTCCCTCGAGAAACAGGGTTCCGCCCCGGTTCGCCATGTCCACTCCGCTGCGATCGAGAAACGGCCCGGTGACGGTCCGGCTGCGTCCGACGCGGATGTGGTAGGTGCTGTTGACGCCGCTGCAACACGACCCCCAGTTCACAAACAAATAGTAATACCCGGCGCGGTAATGGAGGCATGCCGCCTCGATCGACCCATTCGAGGCCAGTCTGTGGACCGGGGAATCGGGCGCGCGGCGCAATCCGGTGGCTGGATCGAGTTCCAGCAGATGAATCCCATCCCAGTAGGATCCGAAGGCCATCCAGAGCCGCCCCTCAGGCCCCCGCAGAACGCTCGGATCGATCGCGTTGTAAGGCGAGTGGATTCTCGATTGGAGAACCGGCCCGCGGTCGGTCCAGCCGTAAGCCGGGTCGGTTGGATCAAGCGTCGGATTGGTCGCCAAACCGATCGCCGAGACCTGGCTGCCCCAGCTCGAAACCGAGTAATACAGATGATACTTCCCGTCGAGCAGGATCACGTCCGGGGCCCAAAACGTGCCGTCGAATTCCGGCACCGCCGCCGTCGTCCAGGCCGGCGGCGCGGCGAACACAGGGGGACCGCCCTCCCAGTACACCAGATTTCGAGATGACTTGGATTGAATCCCCCGACCGGTCGAAAACAGATAAAAACGGTCCTTGCACTTCACGATGGTCGAAGGGTCGTGCGCCGCGAGATGACCGCGGATGGCGGGCGTTCCCGGAGTCAGCCAATCGTCGTTCGCTTCGAGCGGCCTGCACTGAAGCACGAGAGCCGCGACAAGCCAGGCAGCCAGCCCGAGCATTGGGCAAGACCCCGCGCGCGCTGACCTCTCCACCCGTGTCCGTGTGTGTCTCTCGGTGCCCATCTGAGTCTGTCCGTGGCTCTTCCTCCGATCGGTGCGGAGGACCGTGCGTGCCGTGCGCCGACATCGGCGTTTGAAAACGCCTAATCGAGCACGATGCGGACCGACTCGATCCTGCCGCGGAATTGGTTGTCGGTCGAGTATGGCCCGACCAGCCCCGCCTGGTCGCTGCCCACTTCGAGACCGTCGACGGGCATCGTTGCGATGAGGCTCGAGCCCTGGCTGCTGGCTGCGGGCTTGCCATCGAGCACGAGGCTCAGCCCGCCACCCCGATCGAGACGAGCGGCAGCCGTGTGCGCGCCTTTCACCGGTTGCGGCGACACAACCTGCGTCACTCCGCCAGCCGTCCGGACCAGAAACACCAGTTTCCCATTCTCGACGAACAGCGCGTAGCCGCGCGCCGTGCCGCCTTGGGCGACAATCACCCCTTGCGGGCTGTCCGACTCGAATGTGGCGGTGATCGTGAACGGGCGGTCGGCAATCGCCGGTGCATGGGCGCGGTCGAGACGATCGCCCATTTTCAGAGTGAACTGCGTTTCCTTGCTCAGGGCGGCAGCACGATCGCCGCCGGTGTTCCGCGCCGAACTCCGCCAACCGCCCAGCGGCAGGACATTGGCTCGGGCCGCATATTCGTCCCACTTCGCCGCCAGGGCTTTGACCCGGTCCGGCTCGGACGCCGCCAGATCGTTCTGCTCGGTCCGGTCCTTGACCGTGTCGTAGAGGCGCCAGGCCTGGCCCGCCAGCGCCACCAGTTTCCATTTCCCGTCGAGAACAGCCCGGTTGCCTTCGTGCTCCCAGAAGAGCGGTCGCGTGCGCCCGAGCGGCTTGCCCTCGAATCCCGGACGCAGGCTGACACCTTCGAGCGGCGTGACGGACCGGCCCTTGAATGCCTCGGGAAAGGGGGCCCCAGCCACATCGAGGCAGGTCGGCATGATGTCGATGACATGCCCGGGCTGCGGCTCGAACACCCCGTTGCGCGCCGCTGAGATGCCGCGCGGCCAGTGGGCGATCAAAGGGGTCGCGATGCCGCCCTCGTCGGTGTAATGCTTGTAGCGGACGAACGGCGTATTGTTCAACGCCGCCCAGCATTCCCCGACAAACACGGTCGACCGGGCGTCGCCCGGCTGGCTGCCCTCGAGTCGTCCGCGGACGCCGCTCTCGGCGTTCCCGCCGTTGTCGCTCATGAAGAGGATCAGCGTGTTGTCCAATTCGCCCCGGTCGCGCAGCCCGCTCACCAGTGTCCCGATCGACCGGTCCATCCGTTCCACCACCGCGGCGTAGATGGCCATGATGTGGTCGCAACGATCCTGATCCTCGGCGCTGAGGCTGCTCCAGGCCGGCACGGCGTCGGGCCTTGGCGAGAGCGGCCAGGTCTTGTCGATCAGCCCCATCTCGAGCTGGCGCGCGTAGCGTTCCTGACGCAGGGCGTCCCAGCCGGCCTTGAACTTGCCGCGCCACCGGGCGATGTCCTCGGCGGGCGCTTGCAGCGGGAAATGGGGCGCGTTGTGCGCCACGTACAGGAAGAAGGGCTTCTGCGCCGTCCGGGCCTCATCGATGAACTTCAGCCCGTACTCGATCCACAGGTCGGTCGAGTACCATTCCCCCGGCAAAGGCGCGCCTCGCGACCCCACATCCTTGCCGTTGAGAAACAGCGCGGCACGCGGCGAATCCGGAAAGTAAAAGCCCCCGGCCGCCGCGGTCAGCGTCCGATCGAAACCCCGGTCCCACGGTGTGACCCCGTGGTTCTGGCCCACGTGCCACTTGCCTGTCATGGCGGTGAAATAGCCCGCCGGCTTCAGCGCCTCCGCAATCGTCACACACCGGTCGTTGAGCCGCCCGCTGTACCCCGCCAGCGGCTGTCCACTCGAATCCCGCTGCTCCTCCGTCATATGCCCCACACCCGCCTGGTGCGGATAAAGCCCTGTGAGCAGCGCCGCGCGGGTCGGGCAACATCGGGCCGTGTTATGGAACTGGGTGAAGCGCACCCCGTCCCGGGCGAGCCGATCGAGGTTGGGCGTCCGAATCTCACCTCCATAGCATCCAATGTCGGAATACCCCATGTCATC
>DAOOQY010000183.1:0-7545 GCA_035389025.1 Verrucomicrobiota bacterium | reverse complement strand
TCACGGCGGTTGTGAAGAACCCGATTTTGCCTTGATCGTTTGCTCAGACCTCTATTGATATTCAGCACTCCTCCACTTTCACCATTCCGATCACACTCCCGCCCACAATGTCGCAGTTACGCCTTAAAAATACGGACTTGTTCTTGCACAGACCCTAAGGTTGACGCGTATGCGCAATGCGGGGCTTCGCCCCTTCGCAAGCGGACGGCGAAGTCGCGCAGCGGAGGGGGGACGGCCCGTCCCCCAACGACAGCAGTCGCCCGATGGTGTTCGCGGGCGACGAAGACCTGCCTGACCTGCCGCCTGCCAGCAGGCAGGCAGGCCAGGCAGGGCAGGCATACGTCGCCCCTCCCCTGCTCTGCTCGTTCACACGAATGCGCACGGGGACTATCAACCCGTGTGGGCACGCCGCGGTCGTTAAGCTGTCTGCAAGCCGGCGCTCCGCGATGCCTCGCGCACTGTCGAACAGGCTCGTGCCCGTGCGGCTCACTGCCTAGCCCGGATATTTCATAAGGCTTCGCGGAGTCTCATATCCGGGCTCTGGATACCCTACACAGACCCCTCACCCCGGCCCTCTCCCATCCGATGGGAGAGGGTGTCCCGCCGTGGCGGGACGGGTGAGGGTGACGGTGTAGTGCATCTCGATCATTCCTCAGTATGCCTATTTCCGAAGTTGCAGCCGCAGGAAGCCGTGCACGCCGTTCTTCATCGACGTGAGGCTCCGGACCGTGACCTCGACGTAGTTGCCGCGGTCGACGGGCGTCCCGACCGTTGCGACCGACGACGCGCCCGTCCACGGCACCACGGCGGACGAACTCGTGACGCGGTATTGCAGATCACTCGGCTCGGGCTTGGGTCGGCGATAGGTCAGCGTGAGGTAAGTCTCGCCAGCCAGGCGCACCATGCCGGCCTTGGGGGCCACGGATGGCCAGTCAGCGACCTTGGGATTCGACGCCAGGCCGTATTCGCCTGCATTCGGGAGCCCGTCTTTGTCTGGATCATCGTTTGGTCCGGCCGCGTTGGGCGGCAACCCCTGGGAAGCGGCCCAAGCCGTGTAGGTGATGCCTCCGGCGAATGTTGTGACAGCGTCGGCCTCGGCCGGGGCGGGCTCGGTGTTGCCGGCGGCATCGCGCGCGACTGTGTAGAAACGATACGTTGAGCCGGGCTCTCCCTCGAAGGACACGCTCGTTGCCGTGGTGGCCCCGATCCCGAGCTGGAACGGTCCGCCGTTGCGCGAGACGAAGAGGTCGTAGCTCTCGAGGCCCGACCCGCCTGCGGCGTCCTCGCCGGCCCAACTGAGGGTAACGGGGCCGGAGGATTGAGCCGGCAGCGGTTCGATCTGGCTGACGGGCGCGGTTGCGTCGATCGTGTTCGTGACCGTGGGGGTCAGGATCGGCGGATTGGCGCCGTAGGTGGGGTCAAAGATGATCGCCGCCTGATTGCGAATCTTCGCGCCGTCCGCGAGGGTGAGCTTCGGTCGAACGGTATACGTGAGCAGGCCCTCGCCGCGGTGCTGGGCATCGTTGGGCGGCAAGAAACCGGCGAACGGATCCTCGGGCAGATCGCCCGTGTTGGCGTCGCGCGAACGCATCAGCCAGGTGATCTTGCCGGTGGTCGAGTCGAAGCTGACGTCGACAGTCACCGCGTTGGTATCCGAGCCCACCGCAGCCGTGGTCGAGTAGCGCTGCAATCCGGGCGGCACGGTGACGGTGGCGTCGTTGAACGCGACTGTCTTGAGCTCGAAGGTCGACCAATCGAGGTTGGCATCGAGCGTGTCGGTGACCAGGACTTCCTGAGCCGGGGCGGCGGCGGTCGGCTTGTTCTCGAACAGGACCTCGAACGGGATGATGTGGTCGGGGTGAATCCAGTGCTCGGGGCCGACGCCGGCAAGGGTGTATTTGTCATTCGGATCGACGCTGCCGACGATGACGTAGGGCACGATCGGGAAGACGCCCGGGAAGGGCGGGCTGCGGAAGACGTTGCGCAGTCGCTGCTCGAAGCCGGACGGATCATTCCACGGTTTGCCGTCGAGACTGGCGCCTGACGGGTTGGTGAGGACCGGCTGCTGACGTTTTCGTTCCTCGGGCTTGGTTTCGTACTTCTTGGTCACCATGTCGGTGGTCAGTTCCATCGAGCGTCCCAGGCTGCGGCACTTGCGGAGTTGTCCCTTGAGGTTCTTGATCAACTCGCCGCCGCTGGCGGTGTCATGAGATATCTTGTCCGCCTGGGTTGCGGCGAAGCCGACGAAGGTGGTGTTGGCCGGATTCACCTTCTGGTTGAAGGCCTCCGAGTGGCACGAATCGTTGATGAAGTAGGTCGTTCCGGCTCCGACCTCGTTGATGGCCTGGGTAAAGGCGACCGGCGACATATAATCGCCGTTGAAGCAGAGGTAGGGTGCTCCACTGTTCTGCTTGAGGCCCCCATGGCCGCTGAAGACGATGACCAGGTTGTCGTCGGCGTCCAACTTGCCCTTGAACGCGCGAATTCCGTCGAGCATGGTCGAGCGGAGCACGGCCTTGCCGTCCCCCGGCATGTCGTGTGCAGCAAGGTACTGGCCCTCGGCGGCTCGCAACTCCGTGTTTGCGTAGTCCCAAAGATCGCCGGCGTCTTTGCGTGTTCCCGGAAGGTTCTTCGCACCGAGGTTGCTGTAATCCTCGACCGTGATGACCAGCCACCACGTCTTGCGGATGCCGTCTCCGCGCGGTGCGCCGGGCGGGTTGTGCAGCCCCGGGCTCGAGCCCGGCTCTTCGTAGTCATCAGGCACCAGGATGAGCGGCCGTTCGGCGGAGACGCCCTCGGGCTCGTCGCCAAAGAGCCAACGGCCATCGATGTTGGCAAGGTAACTGAACCGCAGTTCGCTCGCCGCGAGCCCTTCGAGGTCGCGATCGAGCAGGACGGAGTACTCGGCCAGCGTGGCGCCGAGGCGGTCGTCGAGTCCGTTGACCATGGCGGCCCAGGCGGCCGGGTTGGCGCCCGGTGTCGCCGGAAGCGTGCCCCAATTGAAGGGAGTCGCGTTTGCGGCCAGTTCTTCACCGGGCATCATCTCGAGGTTGATCGTTCCGGAGTTCACCGCCTTGACGCGCACCTCGAAGGTGACCTCCTGACCCGGGCCGAGGGTTGGGAGCAAGGCCTCGGGGTTGATGCCCCAGAAGGTGAAGGAATCGGCCCAGTTCAGCGTGCTCTCGTACAGGTTGATCTCGGTCGCCCCGGGCGCGTTGAACTTCAGGAGCGGCGCCTTCATGTCCACCAGGCCGCGGTTGCCGTACGTCACGAACCACGTCATGAACCGCCCGGCGCGGGTGGTGTCCGGCCCGCTCAGCGACGTGTAAAAGTCGGGCGTGCCGCCAGCCACGATCTCGACGGCCTCCGGCAAGGCGACTTCGAGTCCGCCCGCCTCGGCCACCAGGTCAGCCTTGCCAGGCGCGAGATCCGTCAGATCGAACGTCGCGAAGACGCGTCCGCTCTCGCGGACACTCTGGCGGACGGCGAGGCGCTCGTCGGTGCCGACGCGAACGAAGAACGTAGTGTTGGTTGTGAGTGCGGAGCCGCGGATGTCGAGGGTGACGAGGCCGGCATTGCCGACCCTTTGAGGCCAGGCGGCCTCGATGCTGAAAGCGGCGCTCGATGCGCCGAGCGCGAAGGCCTGGGGCGTCGCCGACAGCGTTCTGCCGATCGCCAGGACGTAGAAGACGTTCATGCCGTCGGTGGCGGTCGCGTCCGCCGCGCCGGAGACGACGGCGCTGGTGTCGGCGGAACTCCATTCGCGCTGGCGCGCGCTGTAGTTTTCGGCTGTGGGCATGAAACCGCGGCCCACATAGATCTCGGTGACGCCTTGGGAGCCGAGCAAGCCGAGGTCGAACCGGACGTCTCTTCCGACCGGGGCCAGGCACTGGAACCAGTGCGGTTCCTCCTGGGCGCTGAAGGCGCTCGTGACCGGGACGCCGTCGAGGGCGATGACCGGCAAAGTGAGCGAGGAGGCGACGGCGGCGCCGCCCTCGTTGTTGCTCGAGTTTGCGCCTTCGAAGATGTCGCCCCGGCTGTTGGCAACGACGACCCAGGTGTAATCGCCGGCCACACCGCCCGGCACGCGGACGTCGACGCCGACGAGTTGGCTCTGGCCCGGGCCGAGCGTGAGGTTGCGTCCGACGAGCGGTTCGCCGACGGCGATGCGCTGGCCGGTCGCGTCATTGCGCAGGTAGATCGCGTCGTGCCAGGGCCCGGTGAAGGCCTCCGCGCCGCGATTGGCGACCGTCCACTCGATATGGACGAGGCTGCCCGCCAGGAGTTGGCCTGGCCCGCTGACGCCGATCACAACCAGATCGAGGTTCGAAGGCGCGGTCTCGGCAAACTCGAAAGCGCCCATGTCCGGAATAGCGCCGTTGGCGGCAGCGATGCCGGTGTTGCCCGTGCGCGGGTCGTCGTAGCGCGGTGTCCCGGCGGCGTCGGTCTCGGGCGCCAACGTTCCATCGGCGGCGTCGATGCCCGGCGAGGCATAGTCCAGGCGGTAGTTGTCCGCCACGGCGTTCTTGTACTTGGGCGCGGCGGACATGTTGCCGTCGGCGCCGGTGCGATCGCCGGTGCCGCTGTAGTTGCCGCGCGAGGCCTCGGGGTTCCAGACATTGCAGAAGGTGACGGTGGGACTGTAGCCGCCCAGATCGTGCTCGATGCCGGCCTGGATGCTGCCGTAGACGATCGAGTTGCGGACGATGAGATGGCCGACATGTTCGAGCAGGCCGATCTTGTTGGCATCGAGCGTGCAGTTGACGACTGTCATCTCGCCCACGGCGGTAAGCCCGCGATCGCAACGCAGCACGACGCAATTCTCGAAGCGGGTCGTCCCGTAGCAGAAGGCGCCGTCCTTGAGGGCGTCGGCGATGACGCAATTGCGCGCGGTGAACGGTCCGCCCAACGGTTCGATGGCGCCGCCGGCGCCCCAGGGGTTGCCGACCGAATTGCCGCCGTAGAGGATGCGCGTGTGGTTCAGATCGCCTTGGGCACCGTCTTCGAGGCGCAGGCTTCGCCAGTCGCCAGCCGCGGGGCCGGTGCGGGTGCCGTCTTCGTTCGTGTCGCCACCGTAGGCGTCGTCGGAGATGGATGTGAACACCACCGGCTGCGACACCGTGCCGCGGGTGATCAGCTTGCCGCCGGATTGGACATCGAGGCCGATGCCGGGGTGGAACTTCACGATGGCGCCGGCTTCGAGGGTGAGGGTTGCGCCGGCCGGCACGACGATCGTCGCTGTGATTTCGCGGAGGCTGTCGGCGGTCCAGGTCTCGCTGCCGGCGAGGGGGCCGCCATAGGTCCGACTGTTGAAGCGGAACCGTGTGTGGTCGTTGGATTCGATGGTGGCGCCAGTGCGCAGCGCCAAACGCCATGAGCCAGGCGTTGGCTTCGAAAGATCGCCGTCCAGGTTGCTGTCGCCACCTTCCGAATCATCGAGGAACGAAGTCAGCACACACGGTTCGAGTTCGTCGCCCAGCGCATTCAAGACGCCGCCGCTGAGGATCGACAGGCGGACGCCTGGCAGGAACTTGACGATGGTGCCCGGATCCAGCGTGAGCGCGAGGCCGGACGGAATGGTCAGGTCGTGATCCACGACGTGGACGCGTCCGGGGGCCCAGACCTCCGAGGTGGCGAGGGGGCCGCCGTGCCACTCGACGGCGTTGTTGACCGTGATCGAGCGCCTCGACTCGACAACCGTGGCGCCCGCGGCGGTCCTGATCACCACGCGCAGTTCCCAGGCGCCATCGGCCACCTGGGTCGTGTCCCACGCGGCCTCCGCGGTGAGCCCGGCCGGCACGGTGCCGATGGCTGTGGAGACACCGTCCTGCCACGCGCTGAACTCCGCCGTCAACGACCCGCTCTCGGCGGTCAAGGTCGCAACCTCCAACGCGATGGTGCCGAAGGCCCAATGGTCGCCCGGGGCCATCCAGAGCACCGAAGGCGCCGTACTCTCGTAGATGGTGCCATTTTCGCCTCGGGCGGACCCGCCAGCTCCGTTCGCGGCGAGAGCGCCGGTGAAGGTGCTGGTCGTCCGGTAGAGCGCGATGCGCCCACCGCTGCCGCCGCCGCCCTCCACCCATTCTCCCGCCCCGCCATTTACCGTGATCGAGCCGGCGCCGGACAGCGCGCGCGTGCTGACAAAGACGCTCCCGCCCGAACCGCCGCCCGAATTGTCGGCCGTACCATTGAGTCCGTTTGCGGTGATTGAGCCGTCGACCGTCAAGGTGCCGCCGACGACAAACCGGACTGCGCCGCCGCCGTGACCGCCCGCGCCACCGCTGCCACTGCCGCCTTGACTGCCCCGCAGCGTCGGCTCGAGCTGTGATCCGTACGTCGGCCCGCCGGGAAGACCCGTCCGGCTTGTTCCGCCGACGCCGCCATGACCGGCGCCGCTGCCGGCATAACTGGACTGCCCGCCTGCGCCCGGCCCGAGATCGACACCGACCGGGAAGCCGAGTCCATCCGTGTACACCGTGCCAGCGATCATGGCGTCGCCAGCGACGACGACCTTGAGGCCGTCCTGCTCTTTGAGGTGCGTCAAGACGGTGTTTGTTTCCACCACGAGGCTGCCGAGTGTCAGATCGGGATCGCCGATGACCTGGGCACGCCGCGCGAGGGTCAGATCGAACGGTTCCTCACAGGCCAGCGGGGTGTAAGCCCCCCAGTTGTCGGCGTTGTCGATCAAGACGCGCCCTGCGGCTTCGCCAGCGAATCTCGCATAGATCGTCCCCGCTCCGCCGGCTTGGCGCCCCGGCGCTCCTCCTCGGGCGCTGACTGTCCCCGTAAACTCATCGGTTCCGAGGTGGAAGGCGATTCGTCCGCCGCCGCCGCTGCCTCCTTCCACCCACTCGCCGTTGCCGCCGTCGGCAGACACGGCACCTGCGCCGGCGAGTTTCTCGGCGGTGATCCAGATGCTGCCGCCGGCCGCGCCTCCCTGGTTGTCGTACCAGGAGGAAGTCCCGTTGGCCGAGAGGGTGCCATCCAACTCGAGGGTGCCGCCCACGATCAGGCGGATCGCCCCGCCGCCGGGACTGCGCGCGCCGGTTCCGCCGCCGCTCGAACCCAAATCCACCGGCTCGATGACAGAGCCGTAGGCGAGACCGCCTGTGGCACCAGAATAGCTTGCGCCGCCATTGCCGCCGTGCGCGCCGCCGCCGCCGCAACAGCCGAGCGATTCACCCGCCCCGGGGCCGGGGTCGCCATCCAGTGGGTAGCCCTTGCCATCGGCGGTGATCGCCGCCCCGCTTTCCACTGAAAGATCTCCAGCCACCTGGACCGTGAGACTCGATTGGCCGGTGATGTGCGTAAGCGTGGCCCCCGACTTGAGCCGCAGGCTGGCCAGTTCGAGCGGGCCGGTGGGGTAAAAGACCGAGCCCCCGCCGAGGACAAGGCGCGTGTTCGCCGGGACGTCGAACGGACTCAAGGCCCCTGCATTGCCGCCGTTGTCCAAGACCAACTCGCCTGTCGCCTGTCCAGTCAGCTTGGTGTAGATGCTGCCCGAGCCGCCGCGCTGGTGCCCTCCGCCGCCTCGCGCCGCCAGGT
>DAOOQY010000182.1:0-7566 GCA_035389025.1 Verrucomicrobiota bacterium | reverse complement strand
CCGGCAGTTCGATGATCTCGCCGCTCACTTCCGGGCTGATCTTGACCTGGAACACCGGTTGAATCCGCCCGTTCGCCACCACCAACTCCGTGAGCGTCCGCCTCTCGACCTTCTCGGTCTGCACGGTGATCGCGGCCTCGCGTTTCTTGAAGACCGCGAGGGCGCCCAAGCCGCCCAAAGCCACGAAAATCAGAAGCAGGACAACCAGCTTCCGCCGCTTCTTCGCCTTAATGTTCGCCATCTCGGTATATCGTTAAGACACAACACCCGTCAGTTTGTTTCGGTCCGTCCAGCCCGGACATTTCCCAAAAAACATGCTGACTTCTCTTGAGAACTCTGGCTTCGCGGCGACAAAAAGTGGTGAGAAATGCAGGCTAGCCGGCAGCCATCCGCTGCAAAAAGTGCGCGCCGACGATCCAAAGGCCGGTCCAGAGCAGCCACAGCCCGAACACCCACGCGGCGCACTTGCCGAACGCGGCGCCGCTCAATCGCGACAGGCCGATCGAGCGCACGGCGAGCACCCAGAACGCCACGACGTCCACGGCGGACATCAAACCGTGCGAGAGGTTGGCCGGATCGAAATCCTTGACCAACAGCGTCGCCAGGTTGGCCCCGGCGTACAGGCTCCCAAAAGCTACCATCATGAGCGTCTTGATCACCGATTCGAGTATCGCCAACATGCCGATGAGCCCCGACACCTCGACGGCCTTCATGTAGGTGAAGGTCCCACCCAGCGCGTACCTGCCCACCAGGAACGTGATGAGCGCCCACCAGAAGACGAGTCCGACGGTCATCAGAGGCGGCGCGGCGAACATCGTCGCCTGCCGCACGATCTTCCCGACCTTGTCGATCGTCGGTCTCTGGGCTTCGAGTTGCTCGCGCGTCATCCGGCCTTGTTCGATCATCTTCTGGTATTGCGCCTCCTGCAGGTCGCTGATCTGCTGCGTGATCGCTTCCTGGTGAAGCACCAGCCACGCCCCAATCCAGCCGACCAGCGTCGCCAGCAGCGTCGGCACCAGCCAGTTGGCTGTTCGCGGCGGACTGACCTTCACCTCGTCGAACACGTCGGCGGGCGTGGCGAAGACGTTGAGCATCCGCGCCCCCAGCGAGGTCGAGGAGGGGATCGGGGGTGCATCCTCCGGCAAATCGAGGGGAGCACTGTCGTTCATAACGGCAAAGTCCTAAGAGTATACTGCGTTTGGCCTCGGCGACAATCTCCGAATGCGCCCGGTTCGTCAGCTACAACCCGACGCCGGGTTTGTACCTCACACCCGGAGTCCGCACCCGCCCCCTCCAACACGGTCACACTGTGGCGCGCAATGGGGATGACAGGACGCGAGACACACGGTACAAAACAGTCCAAGAAAGAGTGTGCAAATGACGCCCAATCAAACACGGATGAGGCACCGACCGGTTCGAGGAACGAATCCTGTCCCGAACGTGTGGAACGGGCGCGGCGCTCGCGCCTCTTCCGCAGCCGGATTCTCCCTGTGCGATCTGCGGAGGCTCTGTCTGGCGGCGCTGTGTGCGCTTGTGGCGGCGTTGTTCTTCAGTCGAGCGAGTTCGGCAGGGGAAGGCCAACCCGCATCCACCACCGAGGCCGCTCGGGGTGAAACCATCACGCCCTCGCAGGGTCCGCCATTCTACGCGGACAAGCTGAATCTGTTGTGCTTTCGGGATGAGGCGGGGCTCGAGCACCCTGTGCTTGCGACGGCAGATTGGATGAAGCGGCGGGGCCACATTCTTGCCGCGATGGAGCAGGTGATGGGGACTCGACCGCCGCTCGAATTCGACGCTCCGCCCCAGGTCGAGGTGCTCGAGGAGACCCCGACCGCCAACGGCGTGCGCCGGAAGATTCTCTACACCGTGGAATCGCCCACAAACCGGGTGCCGGCCTACCTGTTCATCCCGCGGACCAGCGGCGCCAAACGTCCCGCGATGCTCTGTCTGCACCAGACAACGCCGGAAGGCAAAGCCGAGATGGCCGGATTGCGCGGCAGGACGAATCGGCAGTTTGGGCTCGAGGTGGCGCAACGAGGCTACGTGACGCTGGTGCCGGACTACCCGAATTTCGGCGATTACCGGCGCGACCCCTATGCGGCCGGTTACGCCAGCGCCACCATGCAGGGCATCGTCAATCACCGTCGCGCTCTCGACCTGCTGGCGTCCATGCCCGAAGTGGACGCCCGCCGCATCGGCGTGCTCGGTCATTCGTTGGGGGGGCACAACGCGCTGTTTCTGGCCGTGTTCGACGAGCGGGTTCGGGTGGTGGTGACCAGTTGCGGCTTCAACACGTTCCCCAAGTATTATGGCGGCAATCTGGCCGGCTGGAGCCATGCCGGTTACATGCCCCGGATTCGTTCGGTGTACGGCTGCGATCCCCGGAAGATGCCCTTTGATTTCACCGAGGTGCTCGCCGCCATCGCCCCGCGGCCCGTCTTCATCAACGCGCCGCTGCATGATGACAATTTCGAAGTGTCGGGAGTCAAGGACTGCGTCCAAGCCGCCGCCCCCGTCTACCGCCTCCTGGGCGCCGCCGAAGCGTTGGTGGCCGTCTACCCCGATGCGGAGCACGACTTTCCGCCCGAGGTGCGCCGCCGGGCCTACGCCTGGCTCGATCGGCAACTGGAGCTCTGATTTTGCACCTGAATCCACGGCCCGGCCGGTCACATCCAAAGTCGCGGGCAGCGTTGACATGCAGCGTTGACGTGTGGACGGAGACCATGAACGGGAACGTTCAACGCTCAACGTTCAACCCATCAACCATCAACCATCAACCACCAGATCACGCCCGGGGGTGGGCCTGATCGTACACCCGCTTCAGGCGCTCCGTCGTGAGATGGGTGTAAATCTGCGTCGTGGCAAGATGGGCGTGACCGAGCAGTTCCTGAACGCTGCGCAGGTCCGCCCCGGCATCGAGCAGATGGGTGGCGAAACTGTGCCGCAGCTTGTGCGGCGTGAGGTGCGGGTCCAACCCGGCACGCGCAAGATAGCGCTTGAGGCGCATCTGAGCGACGCGCGCCGAGACCGGACGCGTGCTGTTGGCTTGAGCGAGGAAGACAGGCAGGGGGCCGGCGGGCGGTGCCGGGAGGAGGCGCCAATACGCGCGGATCGCTTCGAGCGCCGGAGCGCCGATGGGAATCTGCCGCTCTTTGCGCCCCTTGCCGCGGACGCGGATGAGTTGATCGTCCCAGGCGACGTCCTCGGCCCGCAAGCCGCACGCCTCGCTGATGCGCAGCCCGCACGAGTAGATTGTCTCGAGGAGGGCGGCGTCGCGCTTGAACTCGTCCGGTCCCGCCGGCGGATCGTTTGCCTGTTCGAGTTGGGCCAGTTCATCGAGGGGCGCTCGGAGCAGCGCCGCCGCCTGGTCGGCAGTCAGGAAGCGCGGCAGACGGCGCGGCAATTTGGGCAACGAGAGACTGCGAATGGGCGTGGCGATGACCACGCCGCGCCGGACGAGGAACCGATAGAAGGAGCGCAGGGCGCTGAAGCGCAGCGCGACCGCTGCCCGGCTCAGTTGGCCGCGTCCGAGAAAGCGCAGGTAGCCGCGAAAGTCATCCCGTTCGAGGCTGGGCCATGCCGGCGGGGCGCCGCGTTCCTGGCGATGCCAGTGGCTGAACTCGCGCAGCGCGTGCTGGTAGTTTCGGCGCGTGTACGGCGAGGCCGCCCGATCCACGGCCAGATGCTCGAGGAACTGGGCCACGTGCGGGTCGGGCGATTCGTCCGGTTCCGGCGGCGGGGCGGGGGCGATGGGAGTGATGGCGGTCTGTGCGCTCACGAGGCGCGGGCGGTCAGGCGTCCAGGGCGCCGGCCGGGGGGGCGTCCGACGATCTGGACCAGGGCCTGTTGGAGGACCAGGGCTTCCTCGAGTTGACTCGACACGAGGCGGCGGTTGGAGACGAGCAGCACGTCCATCGCCCGCACCAACTCCTCGGCCGTGTACTGTCCGGCCTGGGGCAGCGCCTTGAACAGGACGTAGGGATGCATGGCAGCCGGGTTGTAGCGCTTGTCGTCGGGCATGGCTTCGGACGGCAGCCGTTCCAACTGAGACTTGAAGCGGCTGTAGTCGACGTCCGGCGCGAGCAGGCCGAGTCGGAACATCTCCTTGAGGAGAAGCAGCGTGCGCACCTTCGAGATGAGCCCATACAGGAGCCCAATCGCGGTCTTCTGCCGATCGAACTGCATCTCCCACAATTCCTCGTCGAGGCAACGGAGCGCGCGGGGCAGATCGCGGTCCCCAAGCGCTTCGCCCAGGGCGAAGGCGCGCGCCTGCTTGTTGCGGCTCACGACCGCATGTACGTCCGCCACGGTGATTTCGGGGCGCCCGGCGGCGTAGAGCGAGAGCTTCTCGATTTCCTGAGACAACTGGCGCAGGTTGGGGCCCACCGCCGACACCAGTTCGCCGAGAGCTTCATCGGACATCTCCTGCCGGCGCGTCCGCAATTCGCCTCGGACGAATCGCTCCGCCTGGTCCGCCCAGTCCTTGTCGTCGGCGGACAGTCCGGCGAGGGACTCGACGGCCCCCAGTTTCTCGATGGTTTTCGAGAAAGTTTTCCGGCGGTCGACTTTTCCGGCGGTGATGAGCAGGCGAACGTTGTCCCACGGGAAGCGCTTGAGTTCCTGGGCCAGGTCGTTCAGGGAAGCGGTGACGGCCTGGGCGCCGGCGACACGTTCGTCTCCCAGGAAATTGCATTGGCGCAGCCAAATGACTTTGCCGCTGCCGAAGAAGGGAAGGGTTTGGAGCGCCTCGCGGAGTCTGGCCAGGGACCGGAGCGCCTCTTGGCTGTTCGAGACCGTGGCGTCGATGGTCTCATGGTCCATCCCGCCAATCTCTTTGCACCAGTCCGCATACAATTGCCGACCCCGCCGCTGCACGGCGAAATCGTCCTCGCCGCACACGAGCACCAGGGGTGCGGCCGGCTTGCGCGGGGCTGCCTTCACGGGATGCCTGCGCTCCCCCGCATCGGTCCGCGTCTTCGAGTCTCCGGCGTCGCGGTGGTGACAACTCGGCGAGACATGCGGGTTAAGCGGCGCTCTCCCCCCCGGATTCGCTCATGCGGGCGAGGTATTCGGACATGTCGTCGACCTGGTCAAGGAGGCTGCGCGTGACGTAGATGGGGCGTTTCTGGGCGGTGGCCAGGGCCAGGCAATCGCTGGGGCGCGCATCGAGTTCCACGATCTTGCGGCCCAGTTCGTTTTGCTGCTGCAGGATCAGGCGGGCGAAGTAGGTCGAGTTCTTCAGTTCGGTGATCACCACACGCTCGATGCTGATGCCAAATGCGGTCAGAAGATGGATGAACAGGTCGTGCGTCAGCGGCCGCTCTTTCGGGGTGTCGCGCAGGAACATGCCGATCACCGCCCCCATGTTCTGCTCCACCTGGATCACAAAAACCTTCTCGTCGTTGCCGACAAACACGGCGACGCCGTTGTTGGCCGGCAAGATGCCGCGAATCTCGACAGCCGCCACGTCCTGCTTCATGGGGTGAATGTAAGAGAACGGGGGCAAAAGACAAGCCCACGCCATGACCCGCCCCGGCTCAATCCGGCTCGAGTTCGGCCATGATGCCAAGCCACCGAATCGCCGGATGCACCCAGACCTCGGCGTAGTTGTAGCAGTTGGATGGCGGCCAGTAGGGCTCGTCGCCCGCGCGCCGGGATTGAATCCCCACCGGAAGCGATCCGACCATGTCGCCGCTCATTGCCGTGTACTGCGGCGCGTACTCGTGGCCGACGCCGTACATCAGGCTTTGGGCAAAGGGATTGCGCCCGAGCGTCCAATCGAGTTGCCCCTCGACCAGGGTTCGCGCCTCGACATCCTCGAGCAATCGCGCCGCCGCCCCCAGCGCCAGCGCCTGGGAAAGCTGCACCCCGAGGTTCCCCCGGAAATCGCCCCAGACCGGAAAGCGGCGCAGGAAATGCCGGTCGTCCAATGGCATACCCTGGCGGACCTGCGCCACCTCCTCCGGCCTGCGCAGCTCGTCCGCACGGTAGACCCCCGCCGGCAACATCCCGTACGGCGCCGTCACCGTCGCCGCCGCCTTCAGATAATCGGCATACCGCCGTATCGCGGCGCCCCACTCCGCGCGTTTCGAATCGCCGGGGAATGTCCGGTGCAGATCGGCCAGGAGCATCACCGGCGCCTGCTCGTGGCTGCGATGATTGTAATGCAGGAGGCGATCCCGCTTCGGCGAGGTGTAGAAGAAGCCGGCAAGCGGCAGACTCCACGGTTGCGTTCGGGTCTCCTGACACTCGATGACGACGCCTGCGAACTCGATCGCCTTCTCCGCAAACTCGGGCCGCTTCGTGCCCCGAAACAACTCGAGGGCGGCGTGCCCCGCAGCGGCCGCCAACTCGAGTCGCGGCTCGCCCAGCTTCCCGAGCGCCCGCCGCCAGTCCTGCTCGGCCGTCCGCAGACAGCGCGCGGCCAGGAGCGGGTCTTCGGCCTGCAGGAGCCGGCCCGCCACGGCGCACGCGGCGGCGGCCTCGAGTGTGTCGAACGGCGCGTCGCTTGCCTGAGCCGTCACGTCATCCACCGTCCCGAGAATGCCGTCGGTCCAGAAGTCCATCGTCGCCCAGGTGATGCGCCGCCCGTCAGGGAATCGGGTCTTCAGAATCCAGTCCAAACCCCAGCGCCCCTCGTCGATCAGGCGCGAGGCCAAAGGGAGCAGTGATGGGTCGTCCGCGGATCGGGCGCGCAGCCGTTCGGCGAGACGGAACATGGCAGAGGTGGCCTCAGCCGTGTTGACCAGCCCTTGAGAAAGATCGCCCGCGTCGTGCCAGCCGCCATGGATCACCATCCGCAGATCGCCGTCCACCCCCAGCCAGTCGCGATGACAAATCTCATGGATGCCCGGCACCGCCCATCCGCACCGCTCCGCATGGAAAAAGTCGAGCACCGCCTCGACGGTGTGGCGCCAGAGGCCGGACCCGATGCGAAACGGCCCCGACACCCGATCGCCGGCCTGGAGTCTGTACTCGCCGGGTTGCCTCCACGCAGTGAAGTCCAACACCTGCACCGCGGGCTCGGGGTCTTGGCCTGGGACCACGGCGCCCCGCCAGACCGCCTGTCCCGAAACGCTGTCGACGAGGGAGAACGCGTTTGTTTCGAGGCCGCTCGCGAAGGCGCGCTTGACCGCGCCCGGGGCGTAGCCGAGTTGGTTGTAGGAGAACCGCCCCGGGGCAACGGCCCAGCCCAAAAAATGATCCGGATCGACCCGTTCGAGTTCGAGTTGATCGAAGTCGTACTGGACTTCGTCGGCAGCCCCGGGTTCGTTGCCCTGGAGGCGGTAGATCAACTCGACGCCGCGCACCTGGCGGCGATCGAGATGCGCGATTTCCCAGACCACGTGGTTCCAGTCGTGGTTGCGCAGCAGCACAAAGTGCAGTCCGCCATCCGTGTAACTCCGGCCTTCGGTGCCCTCGCTGCGGAGCTTGATCAACAGCGAGACCACATTGAACCCCGGCAAGTGCGGGCGCACCCGGACCGACAGCCGGTTGAAACCGCTCCAGTCTTCCGCGGGCACATCGAGGCGCAAACCCGTCTCGGCAAACGGCCGGCCCGCCACC
>DAOOQY010000181.1:0-7567 GCA_035389025.1 Verrucomicrobiota bacterium | reverse complement strand
CGCAGTGCCGGCGCCAACAATGACCACCACTTCCTGATTGAGCTCGATGACGTTGGTCTCAGCACAGGCATACTCGACCGGCAAACCTGACGAGGCCGTGGCTACCAGTTGGAACGGGAACTCACCCACCCTTTTCTCGGGCAGCGGGGCGAACGCGATGGCCTGAGGCGCTTTGTTGACCAGCAAAGGTCGTGTGACGCTTTGCGCCGGCAGATATTGGCTGTTGCCCGGCTGAGATGCGGTGATGTTGGCGGCACCGGCGCCGACGATCGTGACGGTGCTGCCCGCGATCATCGCGACGCTCTCGTTATCGCTCGTGAAAGTCACGGGAAGTCCTGACGAGGCGGTGGCTGCCAACGCGAACGGGTTCTCGCCGAAGGTGCGGGAAGCCAGTGTCGCAAAAGTGACGGTCTGCTCGTAGCGAACCGCGGGGTTCGCGGTCGCAAGCGTCACTTTGTTGGTCCAGCTTTTCTTATTGCCCTCGTACTCGACATACGATTCGAAAACGTTGGTTTCGTAGGGCAAGGTCACCTGGGCGGACCACTCCGTCGTCCCGGTGGCCGGCTGGAACTCGCCGGTCCCGTTGAGGCGCCACATGACACGTTTGATCGCCGCGTTGGCGACAGAGCCGCTGAGCCCCGCATCGGTTCGTGCCAAGCCCTGCACGGTGAAACTGGATGTGTTGAGCGGTTCACCCGGAAGGTTGATCACCACGACCGGGAGGTTCTTCTTTGCCTGAGTCTTTACGAACGTCATGAAGGTGGTGGCCGGTATGAGACCGGTGTACTTGGCGAGCGTGTCGTCCGGCACGCCTGGATCAACAAAGGCACACAGAGGAAGCGGGAAATCGGCCAAACCGGAGGCGTACGGCTGCCACTCAGTCGAAGCATCCACATTGACTTTCCAGACAACACACGACGCCTGAATCCACTGTTTGAGTGCGGGAGAGGTCTTCTGGAAATTCGAATTCATGCCCGTGCAGTCCGAACAGCCGGGCCGTCCGAATTCGGTCAGGATCATCTTCCCCTCGGCCTTGGCTCGGGCAATAGCGGCCGCCTCGGTGGTTTCATAGACCAGCGGCTGGGCAGCACAGGGCAGAGCCAGCAGGAGCAAACCAGCACTCAGACTCAGGAGCGACAAACAACGATTCACTTTCATGACATTTCTTTTTCGACCGGTTCAAAGGGCAATTGCCACGCCCGCCGCATGGAGAGACGGCGCCAACAATTAGCAGAGAGAGTGGTCCAAGGCATGGCCACTGTCAAGAAGCAGGCAAAAATAACCATAGAAGAAAGGCAGCGCGCAGCAGGGGACAGGGGGGCAGGGGGAAGTCGGACCTGCGGGGGGGGCGACGGCGCATCTCCGTGCGAGGGGTTGCCGCATCGGAGTGGGGCGAGGTGTCTGGGCGAGGTTTGCTTTTTGCGCCGGGGTGGGGTAATGCGTCGCCCGCAATGATGGCGGACGAACCGATCGTGTGCATCCGCGACCTGTCGAAGGTGTATGAGCAGGGTGAGATTCAGGTGACAGCCCTCGACCGGGTGTCGCTGGACATTGCGGCGGGGGAGTTTCTGACGCTGATGGGGCCGTCCGGATCCGGCAAGTCGACTCTGCTCCACATTATCGCGGGCATCGACCGGCCCACGGGCGGATCGTGTCACGTCCAGGGCATCGATGTCACCCAGCTCAACGAGACCGAACTGGCGGCCTGGCGCAATCACAACGTCGGGTTCGTCTTCCAAACCTTCAACCTGATCCCCGTGCTTACCGCTTTCGAGAACGTCGAGCTTCCGCTGCTTCTGACGCGCCTCGGCAGCCGGGAGCGGCGGCGCCAGGTCGACATCGCCCTCGAGTTGGTCGGGTTGGCCGACCGCCGCCGCCATTT
The DNA here is from genome assembly GCA_035389025.1 of Verrucomicrobiota bacterium. Classification (GTDB taxonomy): domain Bacteria; phylum Verrucomicrobiota; class Verrucomicrobiia; order Limisphaerales; family J093; genus MWFF01. The sequence goes on along the minus strand of DAOOQY010000181.1, from coordinate 5,685 downwards.
GCCCCGGCAACTGTCCGGCGGTCAGGAACAGCGGGTCGCGATCGCGCGGGCGCTCGTGACCGACCCAAGCCTCGTCGTGGCCGATGAACCGACCGGGAATCTCGATTCGCATTCCGCTCAGGAGGTGCTCGAAATCCTGCAGGCGCTCAGTCGCACGGCCGGCAAGACGGTGTTGCTGGTCACACACGATCCGAAGGCGGCCGCCTACGGCTCGCGCAGCGTCCACTTGGAGAAAGGGGTCCTGGTCGAATGATGCGGTGCGCGAGCCTCCTGTAGTGCATGTCGATCGAGGCCTTCATTCTCAGGAACGCGCTCCGCAACAAGCGGCGGGCGGCGCTCTCCGTCCTGAGTGTCGCCGTGAGCCTCTTTCTGTTCGTGACGCTCCTGGTCGCCCTGCGCGAAATCACGGTGCCGATCGAGGACGTGGGTTCGTCCCTGCGCGTTGCCGTGCGGAACAAAGTGTCGATAGCCACGCCGCTGCCGGCCCGGCAACGGGCGGTGCTCGAACGGATACCCGGCGTGGCGGCCGTGACCCCGTTCAGCTATTTTGGCGGGCTCTACCGGAACGAGAAGTTCACGACCTTCGCCCAATTCGCCGTTGACCCGGTCGCCTTCACCAATGTGTTCCTCGATGCCAACCTGCCAGCCGAGCAACTGTCCGCATGGATTCGCGACCGCGCCTCGTGCATTGTCGGCGTGGACACCATGCAGCGCTACGGTCTGAAGCTGGGCGATCCGATGAAGCTGGCCGGGACGTTCTGGGCCTGCGATCTGGATTTGAAGATTGCCGGAGTGTTCGAGGGGACGCTCGATGATCGGTCGGTGTATTTTCACCAGAAGTACCTGGACGAGGCCTTGAACAGCAGTGTGGTGGGCACATGGTGGGTGCGGGCCGAGTCGATCGAGCAGGCCCCGGAGGTCATCGACCGCATCAACCGCGCCTTTGCCAATACCGCCGCCGAGGTGCGGGCCGAGACGGAACGGGCGTTTCAACTCAGTTTCGTCTCGATGTGGGGCAACATCAAAATCCTCGTCAGCTCGATCTGCACGGTGGTCGTGTTCACCCTGCTGCTGGTCTCGGTGAGCACCATGAGCATGGCGGTGCGGGAACGGTTCCGCGAACTGGCGGTGCTCAAGGCCCTGGGCTTCCAGCGGCGCGACCTGTTCGGGTTCATCCTCGCCGAGAGCTTTGGCCTGGCCATGGCCGGCGCCCTGTTCGGCGCCGGCGGCGCGTGGCTGTTCTTCCATACCGTCGACATCCAGGCCCTGTCCAACGGCATCTTCATCTCGTTCGATGTCACCCCGCGCATTCTCGGGCAAGCCGTCCTGGTGGCCGCCGCCCTCGGGATCGTGTCCAGCCTGCCACCCTCGGTGTCCGTGGCGCGCACCAGCGTCGTGGACGGGCTGAAGACCCTGGATTAGCCATGCGCGGCTCAGCCCAGTGGATGGAATGGGAGCCACCGATGGAACACAGATTAAACACGGATTGCCTCACCAAACGATCACACAGGACCGCATGTCGGGAACCGAGCTTCACTCGTTCCTGGATCGGTGTTTCATCCGTGTTCCATCCGTGGCTGATCAATCTGTACGACTTTGACCAATCCCAATGACCCTGCCGCTGAAATACAACGTCCGCAATGTGTTCGTGCGCTGGCGCGCGACCCTGGCCACCGTGCTGGGCGTGGCGTTGCTGGTGGCCGTCTATATCCTGGTCCAGGCCCTGGCGGTCGGGCTCGAAAAGAACAGCGCCAACACGGGCGACCCCCGCAATGTGATGGTCGTGCGCAAGGGATCGACCTCCGAATCCAGCAGCCTGGTCAGCCGCGAGCATCTGCGCACTCTCCACTACTTCCCCGAGATCGCCGTGGACGAACAGCGGCGTCCTCTGCTGTCCGCCGACGCCCTCACGCTCGTGACCCTGCCCCGGCGGGCTGGGGGCGGAGAGGCCAACGTGGTGATTCGCGGGGTTTCGCGAAAAGGGCTGGACTTGCGGCCGCAAGTGGCTCTGGTTGAAGGGCGCTGGTTTGCACCCGGCCAGCGGGAGGTGGTCGTGAGCCGGCGCCTGGCGCAGCGTTTCAAGGACTTTGACCTCGGCGATTCGTTCAAGGCCGGCCCTGACTCTCTCAGAGTGGTGGGTTGGATGGACGGTCAGAAGAGCGCATTCGACTCGGAAGTCTGGATGGACGCCGACGAATTGCGCAGCCTCTTCGATCGGGAAGACATGTACTCGAGTTTCCTGATCCGGCCGCGGGATGAAACCTCACGGACCAACCTCATCCGGCGCATCGAGGAGGACAAGCGCCTCCAGTTGCGCGCCTTTGGAGAAGTCGAGTACTACCGTTCTCAGACCATGACCGCCGCCCCCATACGCTGGCTGGGCAATTTTCTTGCGTCCGCGATGTCCATCGGCGCCATCTTTGCCGCGATGAACACCATGTACGCGGCCGTCGGGGCCCGCACCCGCGAGGTGGGCACACTGCGCGTGCTGGGCTACCGGCGGCGCAGCGTTGTGGCCGGGTTCCTGATCGAGGGCGCCTGTCTGGCCCTGATCGGTGGCGCGATGGGATGCCTGCTCTCGCTGCCGATGAATGGCTACGCCACGGCCACGATCGGGTTCGAGACGTTCAGCGAAACCGTGTTCGAATTCCGGATCACGCCCTGGCTGATGTTGAAAGGGATGCTCTTCGCCTTGATTGTGGGCGTGATGGGGAGTCTGCTCCCCGCAATCCGGGCCTCGCGGTTGCCTGTGATCCTGGCCCTCAAAGCGGTATGAATGAAGACAAGCTAAGAGAACTCAGAATCCACCCGCCCGAGAAACGGCGGTCGGCGCGATCCTTGTGGATCATCCTCTTTGTCGTTGCCCTCGTTGCCGGGGCGGCGGCCTATTACGCCATCCCGCGGGCTTCGGATGCCGTGCGCGTGATCTCGGGCGGTCAGCCCCGCCCTTCAGGCGATACGAACGGCGCGCCCGGCCCGGCGCTGCTTCGGGCCGGTGCGGGGGCCCTGGCCGCCTCGGCAACCAATGCCCCCGCGCCGCCCTCCACCGGGACCGGCGCCGCGGTGCTGACCGTCAGCGGCTACATCGTCAATCACGAACGCATCGAGCTGAGCCCGCGCTTCATGGGATTGGTCCAGTGGATCGGAGTGCGCAAGGGTGACGCGGTCACCAACGGCCAAGTCCTCGTCCGGTTGGACGACACCGAGTTTCGCGCCCGCCTCGCCGAGCAACAGGGCCGGCTCGCCAGCGCCCGAGCCAACGTCGAGAAATCCCGGCTCGCCTTCGATCGGACCCGCACGCTGGCGCGCGACCGGGTCGAGTCGGCCCAACTCGAAGACGACGCCCGTTTGAACCTCGAAGCGGCTCAGGCGGTCGTCCAGGAAATCGAGGGTCAGATGGCCCAGACGCGGGCCTACCTTGACTGGTGCACCATCCGCTCCCCCATCGACGGCGTTGTGCTCGAAAAGCTCGTCGATGCCAACGAACTGGTCACCCCTCAGAGCTTTGGCGGAACCCGCGGTCCGAGCACGGCCCTGGTGGCCGTGGCCGACCCGAAAGACCTGCAAGTCGAAGTGGATGTGAACGAATCCGATCTCGCCAAAATCCACATGAGCCAGCGCTGCCGCGTTTCGCCGGAAGCCTACCTCGAACGCCACTACGACGGCCGCGTCGTTGAAATCGCGCCGGAAGCCAATCGCCAGAAGGGCACCCTGCAGATCAAGGTGCAGATTCAAGACCCGGACAAGTTCCTCACGCCGGAACTGAGCGCGAAGGTCGAGTTCTTAGCCAATTCACTTTGACGGTCCACAGTTGCACAGTTAATGTGTCGGCATGAAGAACATCACCCTCAGCATCGATGACGATCTCTATGAGCGGTCGCGAGTTCTGGCGGCCCAACGGAAGTCGTCGGTGTCCGGCCTGGTGCGCGCGTATCTGCAGAGTCTCTCCGACGCCGAGCAGCGGCGGGAGCAGGCCCGGCGCGAGATTCGGGCCATGATCGGGCATTTCGGGGGCAAGGTCGGTCGGATGCCTTCACGGGAGGAGCGCAATGCCCGCGGTTGACGTCCTGTTCGACAGCAATGTTCTGCTGTACGCCCTCTCCGGTGCGCCGGGCGAGCGCGCCAAACGGGATCAGGCGGTGTTTTTGATTGCCACCGAGAACTTTGGGACCTCCTACCAAGTGGTGATGGAAACGTGGGTTGTCGCAACACGCAAAATGGAGCGACGGGTTGCCCCGGCCAAGCTCTCGGCCTTTCTCGAGAGGATTCTGGTGTTCCCGTGCGTCCCCGGCACGGACGGCCTTTACCGCCAGGCTTTCCGGTTGGCCGAGCGATTGGGCGTTCACCCCTATGACGCAGCCATTCTGGCCGCCGCACAGGAACTCGGCGCCCGGCGCGTGCTGTCGGAAGACTTCAACGACGGTCAGGACTACGACGGGGTGAGAGTCATCAATCCCTTCAGAGGACTCGGGGGCAGGCAACGGTGAGTCTCCATGAACCGACGAGTTGAGAGTTGAGATTCGGGGATTCGCAACGGTCGCACTCCGTGCGTGAAACGGGGAGCAGGCTGGCGTAGACTTGCGGCCACGTGGAAAGCGGCACCATATTCAGCATCCAGCGCTACTCGACCCAGGACGGCCCGGGCATCCGCACGACCGTTTTTCTCAAGGGCTGTCCCCTCCACTGCGCCTGGTGCCACAACCCGGAGAGCATCTCGCCCCGCAGGGAGATTCTCATGCTCGAAACGCGCTGCGTGGGCTGCGGACAATGTCGGGCGGCGTGTCCGTTCGGCGCCGCCGTCCCGGGCACCGGGCCGCTGCCGCCGCGCATCGACGCCTGCACCCTCTGCGGCGCGTGCGCGGACGCTTGTCCCACCGGCGCGCGCCAGTTGATCGGGCGGACGGTGACCGTTGATGAGCTGGTGCTGCAACTGGCTCGGGACCGAATCTTCTTCGAGGACTCGGGTGGGGGCGTGACGGTCTCGGGCGGGGAGCCCCTGGCGCAGCCGCGGTTTTTGGTCGCACTGCTCGAAGCGTGCCGCGCGCGCGGGCTGCACGCCGCGCTCGACACCGCGGGGTGCGGACGCTGGGAGGATTTGCGCGACGCGGCGCGCCTGACCGATCTTGTCCTCTACGATCTGAAGGCCTTCGACGGCGAGCGGCATCGGCGTCTGACAGGCGTGTCCAACGGCCTGATTCTCGAGAATCTCAGGTTGTTGGCGGGAGCGCATCGCCGCGTCTGGATTCGCGTGCCGGTGGTTCCCGGCTTCAACGACGATCTCGATGACCTCGCGCGCATGGCTGAATTCGTGTCGCGCCTCCATCACCCGCCTTTGGTGAACCTGTTGCCGTTTCATCGCACCGCGTTGCGCAAATTCGCGCGTCTGGGCCTCGAGCACGCCCTGGACGGCGTCGCGACGCCGTCGGCCGGCGCGCTGGCGCGCGTGCGGGAGGTGTTTGCCGATGCCGGGCTGTCGACGAAGGTCGGGGGATAGGGGGCCGATTCTTGCCTTTCGCCGGCGGCTGGAGGCTGCTAAGTTTGCGGCCATGACATCGAGAACGGAACGACTGCGGCGGCGAAGCCTCGAGACGCCGCCCAGTCTGACTGCCGAGCGTGCCGTGTTGGTCACTGCGTTTTACCGGGCCCATGAGGGCCGGCACTCCGTGCCCGTGATGCGGGCCAAGG
>DAOOQY010000180.1:0-7575 GCA_035389025.1 Verrucomicrobiota bacterium | reverse complement strand
CCCCGTCCTGGCTCGCGGCAAGGGCTTCGAGGTCCGCCAGAGCGAGGTGGACGAAATGGTCACGGGCTTGCGAGCGACTCTGGCCTCGACGCGTGGCCAGCCCATCCCCGAAGACCAGCGCGGATCGCTTGCGGCCCAGATGCTCGAGCGCCTTGTGATGATCCGCATTGCCGAAAAGCGCGCGACCGACGCCGACCAGGCCCGGGCCAGGGAACTGGCCGACAAATTCATCGCCGAGACGAAGTCCAAGGCCCGCTCCGAAGAGGCCTACCGCCGTCAACTGATTGCCACGGGAATCAAGCCCGAACTCTTCGAGACGCGGGCCTACCAGCAGGCGCTGGTCGAAACGATCATCGACCGCGAGGTCAAGACCGCGGTGGCTGTGCCTGATGAACACGTGCGCGACTTCTACGAGCAGGGCGTCGACCTCCAGGTGCGCGACCTGACCGCACTCCTGGCGCGAATCGAGAAGGAGGAAGGCACCAACGCCGTGGCCTATGCCGAAGGACTCAAGCGAATCGCCCAACTCAAGAAGGCCAACTTCGCCCGCCTCGAACGCCCGGAGACCGTCCGCGTCCAGGCCTTGCTCGTCTACACCATCGACCGCTTCACCCGGGAAGAATTGTCCGAAGAGGAAAAGGCCGCGCGGCGCGAGCGGGTCATGAAAGCCATTCAACGGCTGCAAGCGGGCGAGGAGTTCACCAAGGTGGCTCGGGAGGTCTCGGAAGACCCGGACATCGAAAAGAACGGCGGCGAATACACCACCGTGCGGGACGCGATCGCCTATCCCGAACTGCGCGTCGCACTCTTTTCCCTCCCGATCGGACAGCTCAGCGACATCATCACCACCCGCGCGGGCTTCTACGTCGCCAAAGTGCTCGAACGCACGCCTGCCGGCAAGGTGCCCTTCGCCCAGGCCGAAGCCGAAATCCGCAGCGCCCTGATCGGTCAGGAGGTTCAAAAGCGCCTGCCGGGTTTCTTCGACGGCCTCAAGAAGGAGTTCGAGGTCGCCTACAGCACCAATAGCGTTTCCGCGGTGAGATGATCTCGCCGGCGCGAATGCCTTCCGGGTGACCAAACGCCGCGCCCTCCGCCATCCTCGACCGTCGACTCGGCTTCTCCACCAGCGGCTGACGGAAACCGGTCTCAGGCCACCAGCGCAAGGTCCGAAGAACGCAGGCTCCCGGCTCTCACTGCATCCAGATCGGATCGGCGTTCCGCCTGATGAACTCATCAACATCCATCCCGTCAATAGTGGGCGGACGCCTGACGCGTTTCTGCCTTCCGTTGATGAAGATGGTCATGTACTCCTTCCCGCGCTTCTTGCGCGCTCTCTTCTCCGCTGCCGTCAGTTTTCGCTTGGGCTTTGCCATTGTGCGTCCTCCCCAAGTTTTGGCCGAGCCAGTCCCAAGGGGCGAGACAATCCGAAGGACGGTCGGCGCGCTGTGTGCACTCGAGAGCCGGTCTCGCTCCTAACCCGCATCTTTCACACCCCGTCAGTCCACAGGGCGGTCAGATCTCGCAAGACGTATGCTGTGCGGGTTAACCCGGTTACGGTTCCTCACGAAGCGTGTGCTCTTTGTGTGTCATGCCCCTCTCCGCGCGGTGGAGCCACCATCTTCGGGCGTTGATTATGCGACTGGCGGTTCATATATTGAAAGGTGGTTCAGCATGAACCCAACCAACTACCGCTTAACGCATTAGGCACGCAAAGGAAGCCATCCAGCGGACGCGGGAGGTGATCCGGCGGCAACACAAGGCGCTGGCCACCGAGCAGACCTATGTTCATTGGTTGCGCCGGTACATCAGCGCATTGCAGGGCATACCCCCCCACCCTGACCAGCGAGCAGAAGCTCGAACGATTCCTGACTCAACTGGCCCTCACACGAGACGTCGCCGCCAGTACCCAAAACCAAGCGTTCAGCGCCATCGCCTTCTTCCACAAGGACGTCCTGGGGACTGCGTTGCATGACGTGGACGCGCCCCGGACCACGCGGCCCGTTCACTTGCGTCACGCCCCGACTCTAACCGAGACCCGGGCCTTGCTGCAAGCCGTCGGCGACGTGGGGGCGCAGGTGGCGCCACTACTCGCTCTTGAGTGGGAATGAAACCGGCAGGGCCATCAGCCTCCGTCCGGCCTCGCGCAGTTGCGGTGCGAACTCGAGCAGACCGCCCAGTGGCGCCTGACCATCGCCCTCGATCTCACCCTCGACGGCGAGACGCCGACAGAGCTCGATTTCGGCGTCGTCCAGGCCGATTTGCCGAAAGACGTTGCGTTGTGCGTCTGAGTAACCCTGGGTGCGCAACTGGTCCGCGATCTGCTCGATTTCCTCCCGCGTGATCCAGGCATCCTCGACGCCTTCGTCCAGGAGGACCTGCACCCATTCTACGATCGCGCCGGCCAGATCGAGCATGAAGGCGCCCGCCAGGCGTTGGTGGTGGAGCGCGTAGGCGGCCTGGCGATTGTACCAGAGATCGTCGCCGGCTTGGATGGCCCCCCGCTGACGTTCAACGGCGATCACCGCAGCATGCAAATGCGCGGCCAGCCTGAGCAAGGCGCTTTGGAGTTCCCGGCTCACAGCCAGACGTTGGGCGCTGATGCCGGCGCCGGCCTCGAGCGGCGGCATGTCCCAGACCTTCTCCACCGTGGGAATGGTGTAGTCGCAACGCACCCGAATCGGCTCGGAAGGGTCGGCGAGTTGGCCCCGACGAGGCGGTGGCTTGTCCAGATTCTCCATGACCTTGCCGTAGTGCTGGTATAGTTGCATGTTCGTGTCGATCAAGGTCTCGATGATCTTCTGCGGGATCGCCAGAAATGAGGGCATCTTGGAAAAACCGAAGAGGGTCGATACCTTCTTGTTCACCGGCTTGAATTCCTTCTGGAGAACACCCCCCTCGTCCTTCGACTTGCCCGTAGGCTGACTGGACACGCCGATTGTTTGGCGGTCCGGGTTGGCGGGTTTGGCAGTGTGTGTCCGGGTCTTGAACAGCCAGTTTAGAAAGCGAAAAACGGTCTGGTCCAGAATGTCAGGCTCGCGTGGCTTGGGGTTGGCGAGGCCGACGCCGCCCTGTGAAACCCCTGGACCCGATCCCCGGCAGAACACGGCGAATTCGCTCGCCCAGGCGCGGTACGCCAGGCCCACCCGATCCTCGAGATGCTCGAATTGCGGATCGTCCTCGCTCTCCGCCTCGAGCAACGCCCGGCGCAGTCCTTCGCAAAAATGGGCCAGGTTCAGCAACCGCGCGGCGACCGCGGGCGCTCCGGGCAGGCGCCCCGGATGCACCCGGCTCAACTCGGTGTCCAGGCGCGCAATTTCCGCCTTCTGTTCGAGCCCGAACGCGTATCGTTCCGCTGCCCCCGGAAACCGATCGTCGCTCGCGGGTGTTCCGCCGCTCGCGGGAGTGCCGACGAACACCCAGCCGACGCCTTGATGAGCGACTTCGAGCAACTGCCGCGGGTCTTCGGGGTCCGGCGGTCCCTGGATGCGAATCGTGTCGAACGCGTAACCGGTGACGCCGGCGTCACCGGTCACCGACAGAGGCGCCACCGCCCCGTCGTACGTCACGCTGATCTCGTTGCCCGCCAGGTCCGCGATGCGTGTGATTCGTCCAACCGGGTCCGTGTCGACAGTCACAAGTTCCGGCACGCATGCCTGGATGGTGGTTTCCGTGTACACCCCCGCCAGGTCACGAATGAGAAAACCGCCGTTTGGATTGTGGGTTGCGGGCAGCCAGGACCAGCGTCCGTACGGCACATCGCGCGGTGGATCGGACGGGAACGACGGCATTTGGGCGGCAAAGGCGAGTTCCTGGATGGTTTCGTAGGATAGTTCGCCCCGAGCGAAGGCTTCCTGGGCTTCGGCATCCCAATCAATGGTCTTGCGAATGGCTTCGGGGAGATCCTCGAAAACGGTCTCGAGCAAGCGCGTGAAACGGCGCATGTACGCCAAATGCAGGCGATCCTTGAGATCGGCCGCCTCCTGGATGCGCGCCAGATCCTCCGCCGAGAGAATCTGCTCTGCCAGCGCCTTCGTCGGGGGCGGCATCGAAGCCGGTTGGGTTCTCAAGAGAATGGCCCAGAGCAGAACCTGGGCGGTTTCCTGGTCGATCGACTCGTCGAGCGACACAGCCCGCATGACATTCGTCAAAATGTCCGCCCGCGCTCCCCTCAGCACCGCCGGCAGGTACCCCGACCCGCCGTCCGGGCCGGGCGTGCCGGTCTTGAGGCAGAAACTCAGGAACTCCCCTTCCCAAACCCCCGGCACCAGGACGAACCCGGCCTCCGGCGTCCGAGGAATGCTGGTCATGAACGCCCGGCGCCGCGGGTTGAAATGATCGAGGAACGGGATCTCCGGAAACTCGAAGCCCGGCCCGCTCTCCATCGCCATGTCGGCGGCCAGTCTCTGGGCGTGATCGAGCAGCAGGCCGGCCAAATCCGGATCATGGCGGAGTTGAAAGAAGCGCATGCCCTCCGTCTTCGGCAGGCGAACCTCGAGTCCGTCGCCCACCGTCTCCTCTGGCGCTTCAACCGGCAGCCAGACCATCGGCGGCTTAAGTCCATTCAGTTCCTCGAGATAGAAAGGGACCGTCGTGACCGGCCACGATACCAAGTCGGTTTGGGCATCAGGACTGGACAGCTCGATGCGGGGAGTCTCGATGACAGGGTCTGCCGCCCTTCCCGACGCTGCGGACGCCAGCGCCAGGAGGAGCACGAGTTCACCTGCGCAGAGAAGGCGAGCGCAACGGGCTCTTGCAGAGTTACAGGCGGCCGGCATGGAAATGGCCTGCCGAGAGAGACGGTTCAAGGCGTGTCGGTTCACCGGAGACGGTTTGGAAGGCGCTGTTACGACACGAGGAGCAGAGGGGCGGTCGCGGTCAGGCATGGCATCTGCATATCACTCGAAGCCCGTGAGTCAAGACAGAGTCTGAGGCGCGCCTCGCTAGCCTTTCGCCTTCATGAATTGGCCGTGGGAGGCGGGGTGTAGGACACGGCCATGCTTGAAAGGGATCTGAACGAGCACTACGGTCGCGACGACAGAGCAGGGGCTGAGCCCGGATGTTCCATAAGGCTTCGCAGAGTCTCCTGTCCGGGCTGCGGGTTAGGCGAGGCTCAGTCGGGCTGCACGGGAGAAACACGCGGGTCAGCAGGGGGATTCTTCATGACGATGAGGCTATGGTGTGATTTGAGTCGCGCCTGGGTCGGCATTCTGGCTGCCGCGGTCTGCGCGGTGGCCGCGTTGCCAACGACAGGCGCGGGGAGCAAGACGGGCGTTGTTGTCCCGCGGTGGCCGCCGCTGTGGGAACGACCGGCGATCCGAACGACGACCATCGACTTCGCGCAAGCCGCGAACGCCGACGCTTGGCTGCGACACCCGATCCTGGGCGACCCTTCCTTCGATTCGTTCCGGCGGGCGCCCGGCAACCCCTTCGTCAAGGGAACCGCGCCGTTCAGGTGGCCCGTCAACGTGTCGCTGCTCATCGATCCGGTGTCCGCTCGCTGGTACGCCTACGTCGGCTTCTACCACGAGGGCTACGCGCTCGCGTCCGAGGGCGAGCCGACGCACTGCAAGGTCTTTCGCTCCGTTGATCGCGGTCAGAACTGGGAACCGGTGGGGCCCGTTTTTGACGATCCGGGCTTCCGGTTCGAAGGCGACGCCCACCCAGCCTCGATCGCACCGGACGTGTGCGTTGTGTTTCACGATAGACGGTATCACATGTGCTACGACTGGTGCACGTCCAACACCACCTGGGCCAACGCCTCGGCTCCCAGCGGTGGCGCCGACAGCGGAATGGCCTACGCGTGGGCCGAGAAGCCCGAGGGCCCGTTCCACCGAAGCCCGCGCCCGATCCTGCGGACTTCGGAGTGGCAGAGGCTGGCCGGACCGGGCTCACGCTACCGCCGGGTCTATGCCAGTTCGCTGGTGCGCCGCGCCCACGACTGGCTCGTGATTTCTGACCTGGACTCCGGCCCGCACTACGCCTGGGGCGAGATTGCCCTCACGGCGAGCGACCCGCTCGGCACATGGTCCAAGCCGGCGATCATCGCCGACCTCGAGGGCGATCGCTATTACCCGTCGCCCATCGAAGCCTTTCCGGCGTTCGCCCACGACGGTTATGTCTACGACCCGCGCACGTCGGTCGGGCTCAACCGGAACTTCCAGGCCATCTTCCGCGCACCCATCCAACGGGCGCTCGAGCACGAGGCCTGGGAGTTGTGGCAGCACGGGTCCGTGTGGCACGCCGAGCCCGTGCCTCACGAGGCCCGCGGGATTTGGGGCCAAACGCTGGCCGCGCGCATCGACACCGACGGCACGATGCGCGTGCTCTTCCCGTCTCGCCACCTCGAAGGCGGCGTCGGAACCATCGGGAGCGCGTCGCGTCCGTGGTCGCAGCCGCTACGCAAGTCCGGCTTCACCATCACGGCGCACGGCGGACGCACCCTCAGCCTGATGCGTGTTGCCTATGAGACGTTCGATCTGGAAGGGGAGGTCGTCCTGCGCTCCGGCACGGCGCGCCTGGCGTGGGCCTGCCGGATGCCTCTGGGCGCCGAGGGGCGGGCCGATGGACGGCCGCACCCGCTCTGTTGGACACGCCATCGTGCCCTTGAACTGACCAGGGACCGATGGCGCGTGGTCGAGGCGGACGAAACGCCCCGAGTTGCCGTCGTGGCTCAGGGCTTGCTTGCGCCTGCCGATCGGCGCGCGGTGAGGATCGAGACCTTGGCTGGCCAGACTGCGGTCGCCATCTCGGGCGAGCCGGTATGGTCCGGGGCGATGGTTGTCGAGGCCGGATCGCTCGGTCTGTTGTTGGAGCCAGGGACGCACCTGAGTGTGGACAAACTGGTGGTCACGGGAGCCCCGCAGCCCGCCGTGCATACGTGGATGTTCAGCGAGGCGATCTCGGGCGCGGGCGTGTCCGAGGGCGCCTACGAGACGACCGGCGGCCCGCAGTGGCGCTTTGGGACCGGGGCGCTCTGCAAGAGCCCGCGCGAACGGGTGAAATGGAACTTCCGCGGCAGCGGCTTCCGCCTTTGGCTCCCGAGGGGGCCCGAGTTCGGGCGTGTCGGCGTGAAGCTCGATGGCGTTCCCCTGGGCGAGATCGACCTGGCCGGTCCGGCGGCGGCTTCCGTGGTTGTCATCGAGCGCGAACGCATCGACGATGGTTTCCATGCTCTGGTGTTGACCGGTCTCAGCGGGGCCATGCTGCCGGTGGATAGCCTGGAGGCGCTGCAATAGCCCGAGCGAGGGGCGCTCGACCATTGAGCGCGAGTCCGTCCGCGAAGTAGTTATCGTAGCGGCCCACGTCAAAGAAGGCAATGGGGTCGCATCTGAACAGTTGACAAATGGAAAGAAGGCAATGGGGTCGCATCTGAACAGTTGACAAATGGATGTCCGCCGGGAGATGTGTGAAGGGGCTGTTTCGAGGCCGTTGCGGGGGATGTGGTCGAAATGTCAACTATATAGATGCGACCCCACTTCCCTTAGCGGCGACGGTTGTAGTCGGCTCGGCCGTACTTCTCAGCGGCGAGTCGTTCGACTCGCTGCCGCACATCCGCCGGCACCGCGAACGGACTCC
>DAOOQY010000179.1:0-7606 GCA_035389025.1 Verrucomicrobiota bacterium | reverse complement strand
CGTGCGCGTGCGGATTGGCGAGCGCGTGGTTGTCATGGACGGTGCGGGCCATGAGTTGCTGTGCGACGTGACGGAGACCGGGCGCCATCACGTTGATCTTGCCCTGCGTCAGAGCAGCGACTTGCCGCGCCTTCCCTACCGGCTCACCCTGATTCAGGCCATAGCCAAGGCCAGGAGCATGGACCTCATCATCCAGAAAGCCACGGAGCTCGGGGCCGCCCGCATCGTTCCCATCCTCTCCGAGCGCACTGTCGCCCGGCCCGAGGCGGAGGAATCGGCGCGCGTGGCGGACAAGTGGCGGGCCGTGGCCACCGAGGCCCTGAAGCAATGCGGCGCTCCCTGGCTGCCGGAAATCGAGGCCCCCGTGACCCTGTCCGGGTTTCTGGCCACGCGACCTTGTTTCCCGCTCATGCTGCTGGCCTCGTTGCAGCCGGGCGCGCGTCACCCGCGCGAGCATCTGCGCGCCGCGCGACAGGACGGCCGGATGCCTCCCGATGATGTGGCTGTTTGGGTCGGGCCGGAGGGGGACTTCACGCCCGCCGAACTGCAATCGATTCAGAGCGCCGGCGCGCTGCCGATCACGCTGGGGCCGCTGGTGCTGCGCAGCGAGACCGCCGCGTTCTACTGCCTCTCGTTCCTGTCGTACGAGTTGCAGTCGGGCTTCGAGGCCCGAGGCTGACCGGGGGCGCCATCCCGGGCAGACGTTCGGGGCGAGCGGATTGGGGCAGCGGAGGCGCCCGGGTTTCCTTGCTCTTGCGGGGACGACTGGGTAGCCTCCGCCCGCGTTATGGTCATCAAGAAATACACGTTCGAGGCCGAGCCGGTCCTCATGGACTTTCACGAATATCGCCACTGCACGTTCCGCAAGTGCCGGCTGATCTACTGCGGGTACTCCTCGGTGACCATCGATGCCTGCCGGTTCGAGGATTGTCGATGGGAATTCGGCGGCCCGGCGCTGGCGACGCTGCAATTCCTGGCCAACTTGAATCAGACCGGGACGGAGATGAGCAAGTTCATCGTCAATCAGGCGTTGTCGGTCATCCAACAGGCCCCGCCGTCGGCCGCGTCCGCCCCCGCCGCGCCGGCCGCACCGGCCATGCCGGCGAACTCAGATGTCAAGGCCTGACCGCCTCACATGACCATGCCGCCGTCGACGGTGAGCACCTGTCCGGTGATGTAGCGCGCGGCCGGGCTGGCGAGGAAGACGACCGCCCCCGCGATATCGTCCGCTCTGCCGATGCATCCCATCGGGATTTGCCGGAGCACCTGCGCCCGCTGTTCCTCAGTGAGCTTGGATGTCATGTCGGTGTCGATGAAACCGGGCGCGATGACATTGGCGGTGATGCTGCGCGAGGCCAATTCGCGGGCCAGCGACTTGGTGAAACCAATCAAGCCCGCCTTGCTTGCGGCGTAATTGCACTGGCCGGCGTTGCCCATCAGGCCGATCACCGAGGCGATGTTGATGATCCGCCCGGCCCGCTGCCGGATGAAGGCGCGCACGAACGCCTTGGTCACGTTGAACGCGCCCTTGAGGTTCGTATCGAGCACGGTGTCCCAGTCCTCGTCGCTCATTCGCATCAGCAATCCGTCGCGGGTCACGCCGGCGTTGTTGACCAGGATGTCGATGCGCGACGTCTCGGCCAGAACGCTCTCGGCAGTCGCCGCCACGGCCGCCCCGTCGCTGACATCGAGTCCGCACGCCCAACCGCGGCGTCCCAGGGCGCGCACGTCGCCTGCCGCCTTCTCGGCGTTCTCGGCGGTGCGTGAGATGCAGACGACATCGGCGCCGGCGTGCGCCAAGGCGAGAGCGATGGCGTGTCCGATGCCCCGTCCGGCACCGGTGACGACGGCGAGTTGGTTGGCAAGAAGGCTCATACGATGGGATTGCGTTGTTGGATTGTCAGGCGGTCAGCGCCTGCACGGTCGTTTCCAGGCTGGGGGCGTCGGCGACGTTCAGGACCTGGACCTGGGTGTCGATGCGACGCAGGAACCCGCTCAATGCGGTGCCGGGACCAAGCTCGATAAACCGCGTGAAACCCGCGCCAAGCAGGTATCGGATCGCTTTCTCCCAGAGGACGGCCCCTGTCACCTGCTCGATCAGGCGGGAGCGAATCGCGTCCGGATCGCCATGGGGTTGCGCCGTGACATTCGCGATGACCGGCACGGTGGTCGGGGCGACGGCGGCCGCCGCCAGCACGGCGGCGAGCTTCGGTTGCGCGCTGGCCATCAAACGCGAGTGGAATGCGCCCGCCACCGGCAACCGCACGGCCCGGCGCGCTCCGCGCGCCTTGGCCAAGTCGCAGGCCCGAGCCACAGCGTCGGCTTCGCCTGAGATGACGAGTTGTCCGGGACAGTTCAGATTGGCCAGTTGGACGCCGGCTTCGGCGCAGACGGCGCGGGTCGAGGGTTCGTCCAACCCGAGGACCGCCGCCATGCCGCCGCGGGTGGCATCGCACGCTTCCTGCATGAATCGGCCGCGCTCACGGACGATCCGCAGACCGTCCTCGAAACCCAGGGCGCCGGCGGCCGTCAAGGCGGTGAATTCGCCCAGCGAAAGACCTGCCGCGGCCTGGAACTCGAACCCGGGGACGGTCTCCCGCAGCAATCGAAACGCGATCCAACTCACCAGAAAAATGGCCGGCTGGGCGAACTCGCTCTTGGTGAGTTCCGCCTCGGGGCCTTCAAAGCAGAGCCGGCTCAAAGGACACCCCAAGTCCGCGTCCGCGCGCTCGAACAGCACGCGCGCCCGGTCAAATCGTTCGGCCAGCTCTTTTCCCATGCCGACGCATTGGGCACCCTGGCCGGCAAACAACAGCGCCGTCTTCGTCATCAGGCCCAAAGGACCTACACGAAGAATCGCCGCAAGGGAAGTCGCGAATGGGAAATGGCATTGCGCGCCCCTCGATCGCCCGGGTACTATGCAGCGCGCCAGAGTCACAACGAAAGCAACGGATGCTCTTGCACCTGCCGTGCCAACGAACGCCCTGGTCGCCGCGCTGCGCCGGTGACGGCATTTGCGGCATGAGACTTCTTTCAAGAAGACAAGGAATTGAGAGAGTGATATGCCCGGCTGGGGCACAGGCCGGTCGGTTCGCGTGTCTGACAGCGGTCCTCGCGACCGCGCTGGTGAGTTGGCTTCAAGTGGAAGCGGGTGTGGTCACCTGGGACGTAGATCCCGCGGAGAGTTACATTCGGCTGACGATCGCCGATCAGACCGTCCCCGTGCCCGATGTGGGGAACGTCACGTTTCGAATTCGGGACGCATCGAACAACAGCGAATGGACCGACGCCGGCGGTCGGCGCGCCGCGCTTGATGGGGAGATTGTCACGGACTACGTGGATGCCGCCTCGATCTCATTTCGCGGCGGCGCCCATAACCTCTATGCCGTCGAGGCTGCAAGCCTGCGTCCGAACCCGGCTGACTGGGATGCGGCGACCACCAACTACACCAGCGCGAGAACCGCCCTGGCGGCTTTGGGCGGGCGGGTGCGGGCGACGCTGCTCTTCACATTCGACACGGCTTTCCTCGCGTTTCGGAACGTCCAACTCGACATCACGAACGCCGCGCCCGGCGCCATCGGCATTGCCGACGGCGCATTCGGACCCAAGACGACATGCATCGGGATTGCGAGGGCCTGGGCGGACCTGGATGGCCTTGCCCTGCCTCTGGGGATCGGTCAACCCCTCCCGGATATTCTGCACGCGGAAATGGCTCCGACAATCGTGACCAATGCCGCCGGCGGCACGGTCACGGTCCTGGACGGCCTGAACCGCAAGCTGACCTACGCCATCAACCTCCCCGATCTGGCCATCGATCTGGATGGCACGGTTGTCCGGGGTTCCGCCGCTGGCCTGGTCGTCGCCTACGCCACTGTGCCTGCGCCGACGCCGCCCACTCTCAGCGTGACCAGGCGAAACGACGAGGTTGTGCTCGCCTGGCCCAGCGACGCGGCGGGCTTCGCCCTCGAATACGCGACTGAACTGCCGCCGGTGCGGTGGCTCCAAGCTGCCCCGGCGCCGGTTGTCAGCCTGGACCAATTCGTTGTCACGAACACGACATCGGGCGCCGCGGTTTTCTACAGGCTGCGGAAGCCTTAGGCCTGCGGCTCAAGGCGTTTCCATCGGCGCGGTCCGCGCACGCCGAGCCGAGTTTCGCAAGGCGAGGGCCACGGTGGCCAAGCCCCACACGAGGACAAAACCGCCAAGCGACAGCGCGGCGGTCCGGAACCAGCCGCGGTCGCGTTCGCTCCGAGCGTGCAGGCGAATGGTGAGGGGTTTGTTCGGTTCGGTCTGGAGCGCCTGGACGAACGAGAAGCGCAGCCCGCGTGTGGGGAGGTTGACGCGCAGTGGAGCGACCCGGGTTTCGGCCAGGGCCTGGACTTTCTGCAACTGGGCCACTTGCTGTTCGGCGACGCGGGTGTCGTAGTCCTTTGACGCATCGGGGGCCTGTTCGGTGGCGAGGTCGCTCGATTCGAGACCGAGGCGGGCGTTATTGAGGAACACGTAGTTGCGCTGCGCCTGGATAAGCTGGGTGCTCTGAGCCCGGTTGACGTCGGCTTCGAGGCGTTTGAACTCCGCGGCGGCCTGTTGGTCGCGGATTTGGGCGCCCTTGAATCCCTTGAGCTGCGTGGCCTTGTCGAGATTGCCGGTGGCAAATTCGGTCCGGGCGCGTTGGAGGAAATCGACCGCGCGCGCCTCGAAGCTGGCCTGCTTCGAGAGTTCCTGGCGCTGGTATTCGGCGAAGGTGAAATCCTGGCTGACGGCGACCAGTTCGGCGCTTTCGTAACTCATGGTGCCCGCGAATCTCCGGTACGAATAGTCCGGCGGGACGAACAATTCCCAACGCGCGTCTTTGAGCGGCAGGTCAAGCCAGGGCGAATCGAGCCGGACCGGGCCCGCCACACTCGGGAAATCGACGCGTCCGACGTAGACGACTTCGACGGCGATGGGGGCGTCGTCGGTGGTGGGACGTTCGAGCGGCAGCAGGAGGCGGTCGTCGCGCCGGGCGGGGCGGACGGGCTGGCCGTCCACAAAGGCGGACCAGAGCCGGGCGTCATTCGGGAGGGCGACTGCGAGGTTTTGGCGCCCGTTATTGCGGATGCTCAGTTCCATCTGGGTCATCTGCTGGCCGTCGTCGGCCAGGACCGTGCGGAGTCGCGCGCTGTCGACGAGGCCTTGCAGGACGGCGGCGTCTTGAAACCGGCGCACGTCCAGGGGCAGTGTCCAACCGGGGCGCAGGTAGCGGAAGCAGAGCACTGGAAGTCTTGGCTGGGACGAGGTTGCCCAGGCTGGCAGTTCGCGGGCGTCGATGCGCAGCAACTGAGCGGGGGTGTCACTGGGCGCCAACTGCAACTGGCCCTGCGTGAGCAACCCCACGGCGCCGGCTTCGCGCTCGACACCGACCGCCTCGAGACCGGCGAGCACCAGCGCGTTCGAGTCGCCGCGCGGCATTTCCCAAGGCACGGTCAACCGGTAAAGGCCCATGACCTTGTTCTGCAACTCGATTCGCCACTCGCCATCGGTGTGGTCGCGGCGGCGGATGCCGGCTCCCAGCAGTTCCACATTGCGCCATGCGGGGGGTGTTTTGAGGCGGAACTCGCGTGTTGGGGCGTTTTGGATTTCGTATCGGATCAGGGTTTGGCCGCTGACGCGTGTCTCGCCGACGTTCGCGAACGTGACAATCTCGGCGCGCATCCAGGATTCGAGTTGCTCGGTCGCGAGCGCGATCGACCAGGTCGGCTCGGCGGAAGGCTCGCCGGTCAGGTGCTTGAAGGCCAGCGCACCGGCGTTCGCCGGCGTGAATCCGGGCACTGTGGCCGCCGGAATCTCGACCACCCCGACCAGGTTGGTCGTCTTGAGTCCGACGCCGGGGCCGGCGGAAACGGTCATGTAGCCGTCGACTTTGGCCACCTGGAGCGGATGCACGCCGGCCAGGGCCAACACGGGCGGCAGGTTCGTCAAGGGGCGATGCCAGCGGACCTCGACCTGGACGCGGCCAATCGTGCGTTCCTTGAGCGTGAGGTCGAGGAAACGCTCCGTTTCCTCGGTGTGTTCAGCCCAGCCCTGGATGGCCTCGCTGGCGACGGCGTCGAGGCGCCCTTCGGCGGGCAGGCGCAGGCGCAGGGCGAACACGCCCAGGCGGGTGATCGTGTAATCGATCTGGCTGGCGAGGTCCGTTTGTTCGAGGCCGACGGTGAAGTGCTGGCGCTGCTGCACCTCGATGCGCGGTTGCAGCAACTCGGCCCTCACCTCGAGATCGAAGTCGGGTCGGAGAAACCGCCACGCACTGAACAGAGCCAATTGGGCGTCTTCGGCCACCTTGGCGAACTCGGCGTTGTCCACCCGGTCGAGGCCGCGCGCGCGCTCGACGCTCAGACCCAGTTCCGCCGCGGCCCGGACGCCGATGCTGCCGGTCTGGCGTTTCACATCGAGCGCCTCAGGCACGGCAATCCGCGCGCCGACCGGGAGGGCGTCCAGAGTCCGTTCCAGTTCGAGGGTGAGTCGCAAGTCGGGGGCGAGAGGCTTGAGAAGGTCGACCACGAGCGTGTCGGCGTTGGTCGGCGTCAACTGCCAGGAACGAACGTGCGGGCCTTGCACCTTGAGGAGCCGACTGCCGGACGGGAGCCGGACGCACACCTGGCGCAGTTCGCCCTGGCTGACCTGCCAATCCATGACGGTGCGTGTGTGGATGGCCCCGTTGCCAAGCGTGATGACCGCGGTCTGATCGGCGAAGACCGTCGCCTCGACCTCGTCGGCTCGTTTGCGTTTGGGCGTCCAGCGCACGTTCAGCCGATCGCTGCCGCCCAGAACGGCCTCGACCACGGTCGTCTCGCCCTCGAGCCGCCGCACAAAACCAAGCGCGCCGGGATACTCGACATCGGCGTCCGGCTCCGAAAGCACAAGCGCCAACTGCCCGCCCAGGGCGGGCGGCAGCGCCATATCGAGTTCCGGTTTGGCCGGGTCGCCACCCAAGGGCGCCAGCAGTTTCAAGCGGAGCGTGGCGGAGCCGGGGCGCGGCATGAACACGCTCCATTCGTCGCCGTCGCGCCAGAACTGCGCCTCGCCGGACATGACGGTTGACTCCTGGACGGCAACGTCCGGGCCGAACAACTGAGCGGACGCATTGGTGCCGTTGGCCACGAGCAGGAGCGTGGCGTCGAGTTGGGCGGCCCGCGGGCTGGCGCTGCCGGTCAGATCGAGGCGTGTGATCGTCACGCGGCTGGAAAACGGCTGCGGCGAGGAGGCGGCGATGGCCTCCCGACCTCCGGTCAGCAACACCAGCGCCAGCACAGCCGTCCCGGCGGCCGAGGTTGTCCCGGCGATGTCGGTTCCCGGCGGGACGTCGGGCGGGGACGATCGCATCGGGCGGTTGCTTTTGGCGCGTTGACGCCAGCGCACCAGCAGCCAGGCGGGCAGCAAGGCCAGGAGGGCAGGGACGGCCAGGGTGAGGGCCAGGTGCAAGACACGCCAGGCGATCAAGAGATCGGCCGTAGCCAGACCCGCGAGCATCAGCCCGACCGTCAACCAGAGGGCTTTGGGATGGTCCGACCGCCACTGGGCGACCACAAGCATCAGGCCCGCCAGGAACGCCAGCACCTGGACGGCG
>DAOOQY010000178.1:0-7609 GCA_035389025.1 Verrucomicrobiota bacterium | reverse complement strand
GGGTGGTCGAAGGAAACTGTTGTCGTTGCCGATGCGGCGCGTTACACGTGGGCATGCCTATGATCGCTCGCGGCCGTCAGTTGCCAGGTGATCGCATCGCACGACGTCGGCCTTCGCGGTGGCGGGTTGGATCGTGCTGCCTCCTCGGGGCGTTGTGCATGGGCGTGACGGGGCTGCAGGCGGCCCGGCTGCCGTCGCTCTACGCGCATCCCACGGTCGAAGATGCGCATGGCGTGATTGCCCCGTGGCATCGAGGTTTGAACGGACAACTCGATGAGCGGATCAACATGGCCGTAGCCGTCTACAAACGGTATCCGTGGGCCGGCGCCGACAAGGCGGTGATGGCGGCGCCGGACTTCGTGTACAACTCGCACTGGAGCATCCAGCCCGACGGCACGATTGTGATTCCGCCGACGACAGACTGGATGTGCGGCGACCTGAGCCAGCGCGCCTGGAGCATCATCAAGGGTTTGACCGCCTATTACCAGTACAGCGGCGATCCGATCGCGTTCGTCTACATTCCCCTGACGGCAGACTACATCCTCGAATACGCGCAGACGGCGGCGGATGATCCGGCCTGGCCGCTGTTCCCCATCAGCACGCCGACATTGGGCAAGGCCTATGGGCGCTGCGATCCGCGCGGGCGCAACCAACTCGATCTGTGTGCGGTGCTCGGCACCGAGATTCTGCGGGCACACAAGCTCACGGGCGACTTGCGATACCTTGAGGCGGCCCGGCGCTGGGGCGATCTGTTCGCGGCGCACTGCGAGTTCGATCCCGAGGAATCGCCCTGGGACCGGTACGTCGATCCTTCGGTTGTCGGCTGGTCGGACGTGCTGACCGGGTCCACGGCGATGATTGCGAACTTCCTGGACGACCTCATCGACGCCGGGCACTGCGGACGGGACGACGCCGTCGTGAGGGCCCGGGATCGGGCGCGGCAGTTTCTGCGCGACCAGATGCTGCCGCGCTGGCTGGTGAACGAGACCTGGGGCCGCAGTTATTGGGATTGGGACAATCCGATCCTGTGCGGGACGGTGTCGATGATCTGCGACTACTTTTTGCGCGCCCGGGCGGATTTTCCGAACGGGCGGGCGGACGTGCGGAACAGTCTGTTGCTGATTGCCAACCGGAACAGCGCCGATCCGGCGTCGATGGGCGACACATACAGCGGGGCGTGGGCGTGGCCCGAGTCGTCGGTCTGCTGCGGGACTTCGCTGTCCTACAACCAGTACACGGCGGCGCCGACGATCATTCGCTACGGCGTGTTCGAGAGCGATTCCTGGGCACTCGAGATCGGGCGGCGGATGATCCTGATGGCGACCTATGACAGCGACACCAACGGTGTGGTGAAGGACGGCCTGCTCGGCCAGTCGGTTGCGACGGGGGAGTGGTCGAACCTGGCACATCCATGGCCGCTGTGCCAGGCGCTCGAAGCGATGGCCTGGATGCCGCGCGAACTTGGGCCGAATCGGGAGAACCACATTGTGCGTTGCGCCTCGGTTGTGCAGGACGTGCGCTACGAGAAAGGCCGGGTGTCTTACCGGACCTGCGACGCGCGCCCGCCTGCCGTCGATGTGCTCCGGCTCGCCTTCGAACCCAGGGAGATCAGGGCCGACGAAGCGCCGATCCCGCGCCGAACGGACCTCGAAGCCAATGGCTACGTCGTCGAGGCGCTCTCCAATGGCGATTGCCTCGTGCAGGTCCGCCACGACGGCCGGCGCGCCATTGCGGTGGAAGGACCCGATCCGCAGACCTGGCGGCCGGCCTCCGAATGCGATTGGGACGATCACTGGGCTCGGGAGATGCCCGAGTTGCCCCGGGACGCCCTCAATCCGGCCAAGCCGTCGTTGCAGGCCACCGCAGTTGCGCGAGAACACTCTCCACCCGTCGGATCGGGCCATCGAGACGGAGCGGAGGGGGGCGCGACACGGATTGCGAGTGCGCCGGGTGCGACGATGGCCTTGACGTTTCGGGGCAATCAAGCGCGTCTCATCGGCACGGTGGACGCCGACGGCGGGTGGGCGGATGCGTATGTGGACGGCGTCAGACAGCTCACGCGGATCGAGTGTTGGAATCCTCAGCGGCGTCCCGGGCAGCTTCTGTTCGTGAAGAACGGACTGAGCGACGGCCTGCATGAATTGAAGGTTGTCGCACGCGGCGAGAAGAACCCGCTCTCGCGCGGCACGGCGATTCGGGTCGAAGGCGTTCAGTGTTCGGACGCCGCCGGCGATGCCGGCTACGGCTCCGGCGGCGGGCCGGTCGGGCCCCAGCGCATGATCTTCGGCTATCCGAAGCGAGCGGACTACGTCGACTCGAACGGACATGCCTGGCGTCCGGCGACCGAGTTCGTCATTCGGCTGGGCGGCGGCCAGGACACAGTTGCGCGTTCGTGGTGGACGACGCGGCGGACGAAGTGGGTGGGCAACACGGGCGATCCGGAACTGTACCGTTACGGCGTTCACGGCAAGGAATTCAGAGTCAACCTGACAGCGGGGCCTGGCCGCTACCGGTTGACACTGAAATGGGCTGACACGGCCGAGACACCCTGGATGGAGCGGGAGAACGGATGGAACCGCGTCGTTCGTTTGACGTCTGTCTGGATCAATGGCGAGCCGGCGATCGACAGATTGGATGCGGCCAAGGAGGCGGGCGGACCGTTCCGGGCGGTCGACCGGACATTCAGCCCGGTCGAGCCGCGCAACGGGATTGTCGAAGTGCGGTTCCAGGGCGTGGACGGCGGAGAGGCCATGATCCAGGCGCTGGAGCTTGCACCGATCAACGAGTGAGGGCGGCCTGGCCCGCATGTTTCACACTCCGTCTGTGCACATGGGGGTGAGACTTCGCCAGGTGAATGCGATGCGGGCTCGAAAAGCAAAACCGCGCCGGGTTCGAGAGTGAGAAGACGCAACGCCCTGTTCGGATGGGAGAACGCCTTCAGAACCGACAGAAGGCTCCACACTAGTTCGAGCGGCGGGGTTGGTAGCGCCAATCCACTTTGTCTTGATAAGCCATGGTCTCGTGGACGAGCGCGAAGAGGCCGGGATCGTAGGTGGCGAGTCGTTCGCGGGTGTACACGGGCGTCGGGCCGCCCCGCGGCGCTGAGCGCGGTCCGGATGCGTCGAAATAGGCGAGCACGCCGGCGCACCAGTACGCGAACCTGTCCTGCGCCGCCGGGGTGTCCGCCCACATGTCCGCGGCCCTGGCCTGGTTGAAGCGCGCCGTGACGGCTTGGTCGAATTCCACATCCAGGCGTTTCACGCGCAGTTCGTACTGCTGGTTGCCGCGGTAATCGGGGATCACGGGACGCAAGCCTGCGACTCGATAGGCGGCCTCGGCCAGCACCGCGATGACGGGGCTGCCCGCCGACCAGGGTGACGCCGCGCCAGCCAGCACGTCTTCCTGTGCCACGACGAGCAGGTTCAGATCCGGTTCGCAGGCCGGCCCGCGGGACGCGCCGTCCATCGACGCCTTCTCGGAGGTCCGCTTCCATTCCGGCAGATCGGCCAGTTGCTCGCCCGGCCCGAGGACGACGAGTTTGAGGTCCTGGTTGATCAGGGCTTTGAGGATGTCGTGGCGGTAGGCGAACAGCCGGCGGATGGTCTCGTTGGCGTGCAGCAGGGCGTCGTCGCTGGCACCCCGTCCCACGATGGTAAACTCACGCGCCCAGGTGAACTTCGTGTACCACGGGTCGATGTCCTTGAACGTGTCGAGGCGCGGCGGCGCGGAGACCATCGGCAGCTTCTGCAGCCAGGTGTAACGCCAGTCGCGCTCGGCCGCCGATTGAAACACCTCCTGGCACAGGGCGAATCCGGCGGGATCGCGGGCCAGCAATTGGGCGCGGTTGCCGACCGGGCCGTGGTTCCAATTGTTGACCCGGTTGCAGTCGAAGAACGCCTGCGCAATCTCCGCCCAGTATTCGGCGGGATTGCTGGCTGCGTACGTCAGCTCATAGAGCTTCTTGTCCATGGCGTTCTGGTAGGCCGCCATGCGGCGCTCCTGCCAGCCGGGATCGATCCGGTCCAGGATGTCGTCGATCGTGTGGCAGAATTCGTGCACGGCAATGCTCTCGTCGTCGTAGCGGTCGATCGGCAGGCTGAGGAGGTTCTCCTCGCCGAAACTGGTCGGGTTGCCGCCCGTGCCTCGGACGCGCTCGTTTTGAAACTCGGGATTGGGATGATGCCGGTATTCGGGCATGTCCGTGTAGACCTGGTTTTTGCCGATGACGATCAGGTAGATTTGGTTGGTGACCATGGCGGCCAGAATGTCGGGGCGCCCGGCCAGCATGCCAGTGACGATCTGGTGGGTTCGCTGCAACGCCAGGTCCGCCACATCCGCATGCGCGGCGACCGGCAGCCCCTGCACGTCGATGTGCTTCGAATAGAACGTCCGGTAGACGGCCAACTCCTCCGCGACCCGGGATTGCGCGCTCTCGGCAGCGTTTGCTGCTTCTGGCGGAGGCGCTTCGCCTGCTCCGCGGCGCGGGCGCCCGCGGCGGGCGCCGGCCCGGGCGATGCGGTTGGACACCATCTGAAAGAAGGACTCCGGAGGCGGCGTCACGCGGGGGGCGTCAATTGTGACGTCCGGGGGTTCGAGCGCAGGTCGTGGGGCGATGGATTGGGCGTGGAGACGGGAGTCGGCACTTGCCAACCCGATGGCGATCGGGACAAGGCACGACACGGAGCGCACCCTGGCGCCGCGGAGAACGCTCGAACGGAGGATCAGGTTCAACGTGCGCATCGGCCGACAATACAAGCGAACGGCTCGGGCGTCAGCAAGAACCGGCGTGGTCGCCGCATGCCCGCCTTGGGGAGGAAACGGGCTGCGCCGGCGCGTCCACGCCCCGGCGGCAGCCATGTCCTGCATCCCCCCCGAGCGCGTCCTTTGCGCAAAAGGATGTGGCTTTTTCCGGGGCGTTCATCGAAGGTTAGCCGGTCAAAACTGCTCGGGAAATGCCATCGCCCGCCAAACCCGTCCATACGGTCCAGGTCCGCGCCCTGGTCGAGTTCGTCCTGCGAGGGGGCGACCTTGGCGGCGAGCGGGATTTCGTGGGACCGCGGCGGGCATTGGCTGGGACGCGCGGGCATCAACGGCTTCAGCGGAGCCGTGCGGGGGGGTACCAGAAGGAGGTTGCCCTGCATCACGACGTCGAGGACGGGGGATGTGTTCTGCGGGTGCAGGGGCGTCTGGACGGCTTGTGGATCGAGGAAGGCGGAACGCGGATCGAGGAGATCAAGACGATTCAAGGCGCGTGGGAACGGCGTGCGCATCCCCTGCATTGGGCTCAGGCGAAGTGCTATGGTTTCATGTATGCCGAAGCCCAAGGGTTGGAGTCGATCGACATCCAGTTGACCTATCTGGACGTCGACACGGACGAGGTGACCGAGTATCGGGAGCGCTTCTGCAGGGCGGAATTGGGGGCGTTCTTTTTCGAACTCACGGCGGTCTATTTCGAGTGGCTTCGGGCGCGCCTGCAGTGGTGTCGGGAACGCGACGCGTCCATGGGCGCGCTCGAGTTCCCTTTTCCGCGGTATCGGCCCGGCCAGCGGGCCATTGCGGTTGCCGGATACCGGGCCATGTCGCGCGGGGGGCGCCTGTTCGTCGAAGCGCCGACCGGCATCGGGAAGACCGTGGCGACGCTGTTTTCCGCGGTGAAGGCGATGGGGCAGGGTAAGGTCGAGCGGCTTTTCTATCTGACGGCGCGGACGGTCGGGCGGGTGGTGGCGGAGCAGGCGTGCAGCGAACTGCGCCGCGCCGGCCTGCGGCTGCGCGCCGTGACACTGACCGCTCGCGAGAAGATATGCACTCACGCGGGCGGAGCGTGCGATCCGGAGAACTGTCCGATGGCCCGGGGCTATTACGACCGGCATCGGGCCGCGATGCGCGCCCTCCTGGCGCATGAAGCGATGACGCGCTGCGTGATCGAGGAGGCCAGTCGAGCGCATCGGGTCTGTCCGTTCGAACTCTCTCTGGATGTCTCGTCGTGGGTCGATGCGGTGATCTGCGATTACAACTACGTCTTCGACCCTCAGGCGTATTTGCGGCGCCACTTCCTCGATGAACCGGGCCGCTACGCTTTTCTCGTTGATGAAGCCCACAATCTGGTCGATCGGGCCCGTGAGATGTTCTCGGCCGACCTGAACACCCGCGAAATCCGCGAGGTCAGGCGGGCGATCCAGGAGCGAGTGCCGCGCTGTGCCAAAGCCCTGAACCGGCTCGCCGCGGCCATGCGGAAACTGGGCGGCCCGACGGCTCAGGATGACAACTCGGTCGAACCGGGGAGTCTCAACCTCCAGGCGGACCTCTTCTCACCCATAGACGCAGTGTCGAGGGAGCGCAGCGGCCCCGACTCCGGGTCGAAGCGGGCTGACGGTGCGGATGCGAGAGACGGCGCACGCACGAGCCGCGAGTTTCCGCGGACGCTCGAACCACTGATCGAGGAGGCGTTGGCGCAGACCGAGGAGTGGCTTGTGGGAAACGAGCCCGCCGAATTCCGCGAAAGTCTGATTGAATTGTACTTCCGTCTGCATGCGTTTCGGCGCACGGCTGGTCTCTACGATGCGCACTACGCGACCATCATCGAGCCGGGCGCCTCCGTGCGCGTGCGGTTGTTCTGTTTGAATCCGTCCTGTCTCCTCCAGCAGGCCCTCGCTCGGGGCCGGTCGGCCCTGTTCTTTTCGGCCACACTCACACCGGTGGACTACTACCGGTCCCTGCTGGGCGGCAGCCTCGAAGACCCGGTCCTGAGGTTGCCCTCGCCCTTTCCGCCCGGGAACCTGGCCGTGCTGGCGCACGACCGCATCCGGACAGTCTTCAAGGCGCGGACCCAGACTCTCGATGAGGTGGTGCAAGCCGTCGGGGCGCTGGTGCGGGGGCGCGTCGGGAACTACATCGTCTATCTCCCATCCTACCAATACCTCGGCGCCGTGCAGGAGCGATTCCACACGCGGTTTCCGGACGCCACGATCCTGGCGCAGCATCCCGGAATGGGCGAATCCGAGCGCGAGGCCTTCCTCGAAGCGTTCGCCGCGGACGGGGAGACGACGCGGGTTGGATTCGCGGTCCTGGGCGGTGTGTTTGGCGAAGGCATTGACCTGGCGGGGGAGCGGTTGATTGGGGTCGCGGTTGTGGGTGTGGGTTTGCCTCAACTCTGTATCGAACGGGACCTGATCCGCGACTACTTCGAGGAACGGACGTGCGCGGGATTCGACTATGCCTACACCTTTCCCGGCATGAACCGTGTCTTGCAGGCCGTGGGCCGTGTCATTCGCTCGGAAACGGATCGGGGGGTGATCCTGCTTGTCGACACCCGGTTTGCGGAGTCGCGTTACCGCGCCCTGTTCCCCGCGGGCTGGAATCCCGTGACGGTCCGGAGTCTGAGCGCGATTCAGAAGGCGGTGGGTGCGTTCTGGGAATCTGCTGCCGGATGGACATAAGGCGGAATCACGGCCCAACCGGAGTTAACTTGATTCTTAAGGGCTGACCCCGAACTTTTGGACGATCGAAGAGCTGCATCGCCAACTCAAGTGCTTTCACGACCTGACCGACTTGCACTCCACGGTCTTTTCATTTGGAGCGGTGCTTGAGGAGTGCTTGGAAAGGGATACGG
>DAOOQY010000177.1:0-7610 GCA_035389025.1 Verrucomicrobiota bacterium | reverse complement strand
CGCCCTCGGGCGAGGTCCAGCTCCAGTCGACCTCGTCGCCGGAGATCCGGCCGGAAATCGGCATGCAAGAAGAAGGACCGGGCTGCGCGCACCATGACGAAGCAGCGCAGGGCGTAATCGGGGCGCGGCCGGCGCGCGACGAGTTTGGGATGTCCGCCCCCGGGATCGAACTCATACGCGCAGACCAGTTCGTTGGGGAAGGCAAACGCGTCGCGCTCGAAGTCGAATCGGCGCGGCGGTGCGATGATGAGCGGTTGCGGCATCCGGATTGGATCGGCAGGGTGCCCGTGCAAGGCCACGAGCCCGTGACGACCAGGTCGAGTCCCCTTCTGCCTTCATCTGCCGGCTTGTTCAAGGATTCTCTGGAGGCATTCTGTGGAGGCAGCGTTTCGGGAGGTTGCCCGCCAGGAGAGGATTTGGGATGCTGGGGGGCGCGGCGGCGGGCCGTGGACATCGAAGATGACGACGCTCTACGAACGTTGGCGGACAGTGGCACACGAACATCGGGACGAGCTTGCGTTGCGCGATCTCGCTTCCGATGCGCGTTGGACCTTTGCCGAACTGGCGGCGCACGCGGAGAGCGACTCGAACGCGCCCGGGCCGGCCGCGTTCCCCCAGGGTGCGGGCGCCGGTTTCATCCTCAGCGTGCTTCGCGCCTGGCGGGCCGGCCAGGTTGTCTGCCCCCTCGAACCCGACCAACCGCGTCCCAACGTCCCGTGGCCGGGCGCGCCCATTGTCCACGTCAAGACGACGTCGGCGACCACGGGCCGCCCGCGTCTGATCGCGTTCACGGCGGAGCAACTGGCGGCCGATGCCGCGAATCTCACTCGCACGATGGGTTTGCGGCCCGAGTGGCCGAACCTTGCCGTGATATCCCTGGCCCATTCCTACGGCTTCTCGAACTTTGTCACCCCTCTCCTGCTCCATGGGATTCCCCTGATCCTGGGCGTGGCGGCCCTGCCCGAGGCCATCCGCCAGGCCGCGCGGGACGAGGCCGGATTGACGCTTCCGGGCGTGCCTGCTCTTTGGCGTGTGTGGCATGAGGCCAAGGCCATCCCGTCCAATACCCGGCTGGCCATCTCCGCCGGAGCGCCGCTGCCGATCGGGCTGGAAACCGCCGTCTACGAGTCAACAGGAGTCAAGATTCACAATTTCTACGGGTCCTCCGAGTGCGGCGGGATCGCCTATGATGCCACCACCACACCGCGACAGGAGGCTGGGCTGGCGGGCGCTCCGATCGAGAGTGTGACGCTGGCCGTGGCGGAGGACGGCTGTCTCGAAGTGCGCGGGCGCAATGTGGCGGAGGGCTACTGGCCGGAACCGGCTCCGGCGCTGCATGAGGGAGTCTTCCGCACCTGCGACCTGGGCAGTATTCGAAACGGCCGGGTCTACGTCACGGGCCGCGCCGGTGATGTCATTCATGTCGCGGGGCGCAAGGTGGCGCCGGAATCGGTCGAGCGCGAGTTGCTGCGGCATCCTGAGGTGCGCGAAGCGGTTGTGCTCGGTGTGTTGCGGCCCGATGCCCACGAGGAGACCATCGCGGCGGTGGTCGTGTGCAACGCACGAGTGACGGAAGGCGCCCTGCGCCAGTTCCTCATCGAGCGTCTGCCGGCGTGGCAGGTGCCGCGGCTCTGGCGCATCCAGAACGAGTCCCTGACCAACGCCCGCGGCAAGATCGCGCGCGCCCAATGGCGCCGCGCATTTGTGTGAGCCTCAGGGAGGGTCGGTCCGGCGCGGTTTACCCGTGTTGGTTGCGCGTGATCGCATCGCGCAGGCCGGCGCTGACGCCGCTCAGGGCCACGGTTGCTTTCAGCAGCGCTCTTCCGGTCAGTGTGACTTCCACTTCGCCCTGGATCAAAGGTCCCAGCCGGCCCGTGACGCGCGCGGCGATCTCGATGGTCTCTCCCGGCTGGGCCGAGCCGGTGATCTTTGCGGCGCGGACGGCTGTGAGCTTGAGGTCCGCCAGCGGCCCGATCTCGGGATCCGTCTGCGCCACAATCCCGGCAAGCTGTGCCCCGGCCTCGATCAGGAGCACTCCCGGCATGAGGGGTTGCCCTGGGAAATGGCCGCGCAGGAACGGTTCGTCGCCGCGCACCCGGTACTCGGCCGCAGCCTCCCTGCCGGGCGTGAGGCGCAACAAGCGGTCCAGAAACCGAAACTCGGGCCCGTGCGGCAGCAATTGCAGGGCTGCGGCGAGATCGATGGGGGCTGGGGTCATGGCGCAAGCGGTTTGGAGATGAGGAAGTCGGGCGCGATGGCGGGCCTGAACAGGTCCGTCGAAAAATCGCGGTTCAACGCAGCGCCGCGATAATCGCTGCGCATCCGCGACCCATCGGGAAACTGCATTTCGGTGGCCAGCAAGGAAAAGTCCGTGGCGGCCAGGACCACGCGGAGCGACGGCATCACGCGCCGGGCGGACGCGCTCGACGGCTCGAGTTCGATCTGCCAGGCCTGATCGACGGGATCGAGAGAGCGCACCCGGAAGCGGGCGTCGAAATCGGCGCGATTCCTTGGAAAACCGGCGTCCAGCAAGCCAAGCGCTTCGCTCATCGGGCCGGATTGGGCGGCGTCGAGCGGATAGCGCTCGACCCGTTTGAGGCGGGGATAGATCACCTGGAGCAATTGGTCGTCTCGGACGGCGATCGTCTGGGCGGGGACGCCCAGTTCCCATCGGAAGCAGTTTGGCCTGGCGAACCAGACGCGGCCGGTGGACACCAGCGGTTGGTTGAGCGCCTTGAGCCAGCGCGTCTGAACGAACTCCGCCGTCCAGGTGGTGAAGTTGGTCTGCGTCGCAAGCCAGGCGTCGATCACTCCATTGGTGTCGGCCGCGCGGAGCCCCGCCGGCTCGAGGAGGAAGGCGAGCAGGACCACGCCAAACAACGGGCTGCTTTTCGATGTTCTCATTCGATCTCCCGGTTTCTTGTCTTCGGGGCGCCCTCGCCCCACAACGGCACGAAGTGATACCACTGGTCGGCATGTTGCCGGACGACCGGTTCGAAGACACGCAGCGCCTGCTCCGCCAACCGGCGTCGCGCCTCGCGGTCGCCGATCGCTCGACGGTCGTACAGGATTTCCGGCAGGACGTGGGCGGCGTAGGCGTCGCCGTCGGCAACCACATACACCGGCACCAGCGCACACCCGGAGGCGCGGGCGAGTTCCGCAGGGGCGATCGAGGCCTGGAAGGGGCGTCCAAAGAACTCGACTGTGACCGCGGTCGATGGGGGCGGCCGATCGACCAGGAGCGCGACGACGGCTCCGTCCTGCAAGCGCTTGATGACCTCGACGAACGCGAAGGCGTCCTGGCCGATGACGAGAGTCTCGACCCCCCATCGGGCCCTGGCCTGCTGGCGCAGTTCGGTGAAACCGCGGCCGGGTTCGGCCTGGGTCAGGACGAGGAGGCGGACGCCTCTTTGGGCGAGCAGACAGCCTCCAATCTCCCAGTTGCCCAGGTGGGGCGTGACCAACAGCACACCCTGGCGGCGTTCGAGAGCGGCGAGGAATATTTCGTAGCCGCTCCAGTGTGACAGGGAGATACTTGCTGATGCCCCGCTTTCGTGGCGCAACAGATCGGTGATCTTCGAGGAGAAATTGGACAGCAACCGTCGCGCGGCCCGGCGCGCTGCGTGCATGTCGCCGTCCAACACCGGAAGCAGATTCTCTTCGATCACCCGGAGCCGCTCCGGGCGCAACCATCGGTAAGCCGACGCACCGAGTCTTCCCAGGACGCGGCACACCGGGCGCGGCAACAGCCGAACGGCGACAAATCCAAGCCGCCACACCTCCGGACCGTAGGTGGCGGAAGGTCGCGCCAGGCAGTCCGGGTCGTTCGGCGCCGGCCGGCTCGCCGGGCTGAAGAGCGTCCACCAAGCCGGCACCAGGAAGACCGCGGTGAGGTAGGCCGCGGCGATACCGAGGGTGCATACCAAACCGAGGCTCGCGAGGCCGGGATTGCTCGAGAGCGCATTCGAGCCGAATCCGGCTGCCGTGGTCGCGGCGCACAGAAGAAGTGCCCGCCCTGTGATTCGCCTCATGGCGGCAAGATCGCCGCGGTGACGCCGCAGAGCCATCTGGACGTGGATGCCGTAGTCGACCCCCGCTCCGAGCAGCAGGGGCACGGCCGCCAGACTCATCAGGTTCCAGGCGATTCCCGCGGCACTCATCACGGCTTGCAGCACGAGCAATGCGAAACCAAGCGCGCCCAAGCCGATCAGGACTTCCGCCCAGCGCCGAAAGGCGAGCCAGAGGAACAGCGCCACCACCATCACGATAGCCAACGCCACCCACAACACCCGCCGCTCCACGTGCTCCACGAGGCTCTCGCCCAGCAGGCTCCACCCCGTCAGCCAGACCCCCGGCAGATGCGGGTCGACTCGCGCCGCCAGGAGCGCGGGTGACTCCGACTTCGGGTACAGGGCACCAACGGCCAGCCACTTGCCGTCGACTCGGGCCGTCGCTCGATCGAGGAGCCAGCGACAGCACTCATTCGTCGGCCACCCGTCGCCCAGCGCAGAGGCGCTGTTGCCCCAGACGCCCAGCAGTCGCTCCGTCAGCGCCATCGCCTCGGGCGTAAACCCTGCCTCGTTGGCTGCGGCGCGCAGCGCCTGCGTCCGCTTCACCAACTCCAGGACGGCCGCTTTGTTGGTCCGTTGCCAATCCGGGTTCGGCCAGAGCGCGGTGGGCAGGCTCAGGCTGAATTGCGCACCGTCGGCAAGTGCCCGCCCCAGGTGGGTCTCGAGAGCACCCAAGCTCCGCGCGACCTCACTCTCGTTATTCCCGGAAATGACGACGAGCAGCGGTTCGCCATATCGGCTCAACTCATCGCGAAGCTCGTGCAGCGCCGCGTTGGCCGAGATGCCTCGCGGCTCGAGCGCACCGTTTCCCCGATCGACGCGGACTCCGGTTCTCCAAAGCACGACCAGGGCAACGCCCGCCGCAAGGACCGTCGCGACCCGGCAGATCGCCAGGTTGCCGACGGCTCGAGGCGCCAGCCCGGATTTCTCACCACTCGAAGGAGTCATCTGAAATCCGGGCTGTGGCACCGCTCCCTCTCGAGAGCGGTTCTTTAGCCCGCGCGAGACCATCGGCAAAAACACGAACAGCATGACCAGCGGCGTCAGCAGCACGCCCGCGCCCACCAGCGTGCCGAGTTGCGAGAGTCCGGGCAGGCCGGCGAAGTTCAACATCAGGAAGGCGATTGCCGTCGTCAGGGCCGCCCATATCAGCGACGGGAGCAGGAGCCGGCGCAGTGCACTGAGGGTCAGGTTCGGACCCGCCGTGGCTTCCTGGTAAATCACCAAACCATAATCCACCGCCAGCCCTGCCAAGATCGCTCCAAAGCCAAGGCTGACTGTGTTCAGCGTGCCGAACACGAAACCGCAGGCTGCAAGCGCCCCGGCCATCACGAGGAGCAGGGCCGCAACCAGCCAGCACAACGGACGCCAGCTCCGGTGCGCCCACCAAAAGAGGGCCGCAATGACCGCGAGTGTGACCAGCACGGTCAAACGCATGTCACTCGCCATACGTGTCGAAATCTCCGCAACAAAGGCCGGCGAGCCGGTGTACCGCACAACCACGCCCGGCGGCCAGTCCGGCGACTGCATGACGCGGGTGACGGCCTCCTGAACCGCTGAAAGCCAGCGCGCGCAGTCGCGATAATCCCGGAACTCGGATATGGCATCGAGATACAGGACGCGGAACGCGCCCTCGGCGGAGGCGAAGCCCTCCTGTCGGTTGTCAGACAACACGCCGACCCCGGCTGCGCCCGGGAGTTGCGTCAGTCCAAAGGGGTCGTAACTCAGCCAGGCGATTTCTGTGGGCGAGAGCGAGGTGGCCAGCCGATCGCGCGCTTCGAGGGCGACCGCGGCGAGGCGGTCGGGCGCGAGGCGATTGGTCAGTTGAGCCACCCTTTCGGGAGGTTGATTGAGCCAGAGCCAGGCGATGAAATCGGCCATCTGCTCCGGGTGCTCGATCCACGGCGGCTGCCACACGACCCGGTCGACGAGGTTGGTTTCGCGTCGCAGCGCCTCCCCAAGCAACCGGGCCGCCGCCTCGGCGGAGTCGGCGCCGGGCGCGCGGATGGTCAGGATCAGTTCGCGGGAGTTGGCGAAGTGTGTCTGATAAAGCTGCAATCCGCGCACCGCCGGCACGGACTCGGGCAGGAGGTTCAACACTTCGGTGTCCAGCCGCACGCGGGCAAGCCCCGCGACGATCAGGAGTCCCGCAAGCACCCAGGCCCACCGCCGGCGTATCCACGTCATGGCGCCAGAAAACCCTCGATCCCCTCGCCGGTGACGACATTGGTCAGAAGCCATCCCGCCCCGCTCCGCCCTTCAAAACGCCAGCCGCAGCCCGCCGGCCGTCCGCGGACTTCCTCGGCCAGCGCGAACCAGACAACACGCAGCGGCGCGACGCCGCGTCCTTGCGATCGGCGACGCGCGGCGGCGGATTCGACCGACCAGAGACCGGCCTCCGCGCGCGCCGTCGCGAGCGTGAAGGGCGGTTTGGCGAATTGCACGAAGCAGTCGCAGCCCGCGCGCGTCGCCAACAGAATCTCCCCCGCCACGCCTCTCTCGCTCTCCGAGCGGGTCCAGACCGCCTGTCCGTGTCGGACCGACCAGCCAGCATCGAGGTTGGCCGGGGGCAAAGGCGGGACCGTGCGACAACCGGTCAGGAGGCACGCGCACACGAGCCAGGTTAGGGGGAGGGCCCGACGCCTGCGCGCGGTGCAGAAGCGGTTCATCGTGAGCGGGTCGTCCATGCGCTCGAAAGCTTAGTCGGGGCCCTGACATCAAGGCAAGGCGGTTGCCGAACTTGCGTGCAACGAAAGTAGCTGCGTGCCTGATCACCCGGCCGGGAGGCGGAAACCCGGACCGATCCTGCCCGGCGACCGGCTAGACGGGATCCGGCATTAAACACAGTTCAACATGATGACAAAGACCATTGCGAAGATTGGCAACTCGCAGGGGGTGATCTTCGATTCCGCCCTCATGGACCTGGCGCGCCTCAAGGTGGGCGATCAGGTGACAGTCAGCGTGCATGAAGGCGGGTCGATTGTGCTGACGCCAGTGCGTCCGCTGATCAAGCCGGACAAGGTGGCGGCCACGGCGAAGCGCTTGATCGGGAAGAACGCGGAGTTGTTCCGGCGGCTGTCATGAAACGGCAGTTGGCCCATCCCTCCGTGGACGCGTGGGAGGCGCTGACGCTGGATGTTGCGGCCAGCCGGCTTGACCGGGAGCAGACGACCAAACGGCTGCGAGGACTTCTTCGTTCACAGCCGGGACATCAGATCACGCGCAGCCTTGTACCACTCTCTGTCAACTTCGTTTCCTTTTGAAAGAAGTATCATGCCGCACAGGCTGTCGGTCAGCGCCAATTCATGAAGTCAAAGAGGTCGGAGTGGGGACGGCTCGTCCCCCGTCATGTCAAGTGAAGACGGCGTGTGTCGGCGACGGGGCCGTCGCCGCTCCACTTCATGAATTGGCCCTGGCTGTCAGTTGTGGCCCAATTCGGTTGCGGCTCTGCCGCGCTAAGAAATGTCCGGGCTAAGGGTCTGTGCAAAATTACTTCCGGTTTTGGCGGGAGCGCCACCGGGCCAGATGCGAGGCCCGAGG
>DAOOQY010000176.1:0-7621 GCA_035389025.1 Verrucomicrobiota bacterium | reverse complement strand
CGGAGACGGCGCGAGCACAGAATGCGCAACCCCACTCTGGCTGAAACCGGGGGCCTGCCTCCGCCCCGTTCCGAGCCCCAACCGCCCTCGGTCACGTGAGCCGCCCCCATGCCGAACGCTCGTGACCAAGCCGGCGCCGGCGGCTGATTGCGCGGTCCCACCCCGGCATGAGCGCACCCGTCAGCCAGACCATCACGCGGCAGAGCGCCTCGAACCTGGCCCTTGCGTTCATTCTGCTGCCGCGCGAGAAGCGCCGGGCCATGGCGGCTCTCTATGCCTTCTGCCGCGAGGTGGATGACATTGCCGACGAAGTGAGCCTTCCGATCGACGTGCGCCGGTCCCGATTGGAGCAGTGGCGAAGCGATCTGCATGCCATCTACGCCCGGCGTCAGCCAGGCCTGGCCGTCATGCGCGAACTCGCGCCCGTGATCGAGCGCCACCGCCTGCCGCGCCTCCTGTTCGACGAGTTGCTCGAAGGCGTCGAGATGGACCTCGATGTGCAGCGGTATCCCGACTACGCCGCAACCGAACTCTACTGCTACCGCGTGGCCTGCGTCGTCGGCCTGCTCAGCATCGAGGTCTTCGGCTATCGCAATCCTGCCTGTCGCGACTACGCCATTGCGCTGGGCAAGGCCCTCCAACTCACAAACATCCTGCGCGATGTGGGCGCGGATGCCGATCGCGGACGAATCTATCTGCCGCTCGACGAACTTGCCCGCTGCCGGGTGACGCCCGAGGAAATCCTCGGGCGCCAGTACTCTCCGCGGTTCCGCGACCTGGCCGCAGCCGTCGCCGCCCGGGCCCGCGCCTATTACAGCCAGGCCCGCCAGGCGCTGCCTCCCGAGGACCGCTCTGCCATGATCGCCGCCGAGTCGATGGCCGCCGTCTACTGGAGTCTGCTCGAGAGGCTCGAACGGCGCGAATTCCAGGTGCTCGGACCCACGCCTCTGCGACTCTGCCGCGCGAAGAAACTGCTCCTGACAATCCGGACGTGGCTTCGCGTCAAGTTCCGCAGCGCAACTCCCAACTACGGCGTTGGTCCGACTGCTCGAAACTCCGACGCGCCGGCGGTCGAATGCCGGTGATGTCGCACACGACCGCAACCAGGGGACGGTCTGAGGCGCGCCCGATCCCGCGACGCCTGATCGTGAATGCCGATGATTTCGGGCGTTCCGACGCCATCAACCAAGCGGTGATCCGGGCGCACTGCGAGGGCATTCTGACCTCGGCCAGCCTCATGGTCAACGAACCGGCGTGCGCCCAGGCCGCCCGGCTCGCCCAGGCGCACCCGCGTTTGGGTGTGGGCCTGCATTTGACCCTTGTCAGCGGCAGGGCCGCACTCACACCGCAGCAGGCCCCTGGCCTGGTCAGCCCGGAGCAGGCGTTCGCACATGACGCGATTCGCGCCGGATTGCTGTATTTCTTCAAACACAGCCTCCGCGAGGTTTTGCGGCAGGAAATCGCCGCCCAATTCGCCCGATTCGCTGAGACCGGCCTTGTCCTCGACCATGTCAACGGGCATCTCAACATGCATCTCCACCCGACGGTTCTGCGTCTGCTGTGCGCGCCGGCTGGTGCGTGGACGATTCCCTCGGTCCGCCTGACTCGGGATTCGCTCTGGGTCAGCGCGCGTCTGGCGCGCGGGCACTGGATTTACCGTCTGAGCCACGCCCTCATCTTCTCTCTCCTCTGCGCATGGGCCCGCCCGCGTCTGCGCCGGGCCCGAATGCGGCACACCCGCGCCGTGTTCGGCCTGTTGCAGAACGGGCGCGTGGACACCGAGTATGTCTCCCGGTTGCTCGAGCGGCTTCCAGAGGGCGATTCGGAGCTTTACTGTCATCCGTCACTGACCGACTTTAGGCACGAGCTGGACGCGCTCGTGAGTGCGCAGGCCCGGGAGGCCGTGCGGCGCAGCGGAATCCAACTCATCCGCTACCAGGATCTCGACCATGGTGAAACTGTTGATCATTCTGCTGATCGGCCTCGTCTTCGAGGCCATCGGCGTCGTGCTCCTCAGCCAGGGACTCAAACAGATCGGTCCGCTGAACCGCGTCACAGCACCTGAAGTCGTCCGGATCGTCAAGCGCGGCGCCGCGAATGCGCGCATCCTTCTGGGGGTGTTCTTCGAAGCCCTCTTCTTCGCCTGCCTGCTCGTGCTCATGTCGCGCAGCGATGTCAGCTTCGTGTGGCCGCTGACATCCCTGGGCTTCGTGCTGACCACGCTGGCTGCTCACCTGATCCTGAAGGAGCACGTCGGCGTCCTGCGCTGGTGCGGCGTATGCCTCATCATGCTGGGTGCCGGGCTCATCACGTGGACCGAGCACCAGCGCTCCCACGATGCGCCTCCGTATTCGGAGGACGGATCTCTGCGAAGCCCTGATCGGTGACGGTGGCTGTTTCGATCCGGGGACTCGGGCAACACATCCCTCCGACACCAATCCATGAGCGCGATGCGCTCTGTCGAGTCGCTCGACGCTCTTTGCGGGACCTGCCCGAAATCCTCTACGGTTTTCGCAGCCGGTAGTACTTCATGCTGCCGCCTGGGGACACGGTGAGACGGTTGTTGACCGCGCCGGTCACCGGCATCCAATCCGGCGCGCCGAGGGTGTCAGCGCTTTCCAGCCCGTACTCCGAGAGATTCTCAGGCCACGCAATGACGACCAAGCCGTCGGACTGGAGAGTGATCGACAAGGCCGGCTGAATCGTCGTGGGGCGGATGAGGGGCATCCCGTACTTGGCTGCCAGGTAGGTGACGAGCAGATCGCGGTCGGCATCGGACAAGGCCCGGTTGTAGACGACGATCTCGCTGAGGTCGCCCTTCATCCAGGTTGTCAGGTCGTCGCGCGAACCGATTCGGAGCGGGCTGCCTTCGTCCACAGCGCCGTACCCATGCACGCCGCCGCCGATCGGTTGGTCGAAGAGATAGTGCATCACGTTCGCCACCTCGACCTGGAAGCCGGCCACCAGGTACTGCCCGGCGGGGAATCCGCTGGCGGCAGCCACCGGCGCGTTGCCGTCGGACGTGCCGCGAGATACGGTCGGCACCCCGCTGCCCGCGGCAATCGAGTAATCGCGCGGGCGTGGGTTGGCGCCCACGCACTTGGTCCAGATCGTGCGAGTGACCGCGAAATCGTCGAACCTGGCGACGTAGAAAGAGGTGATGTCGGCGGTAATCGCCACACTGGGCGCGCTGGCGACATCGAGGTACTGGGTTTCCCCGTCAAAACGCAGCACGGGTTTGCCGTTCGCCGCGTTTTCGACCAGGACCGGAGCGTAAGGCTCGATCGGTTGCGTGGCGTCGTTGCCATTGCCCGACTGGTCGGCCCAAACGGTCACCGCTCCGCCGGAAGCGGTCACCCCGGCATCCGCTTTGAGCCAGAGTTGCAAGCCGTCCATCGGCGGGGACGCCGGTCCCGTGCCGGTAATGGTCAGGGTGACCGGTACCGACGTGCCGCGCGCGCCCCAATTGTCGGTCGCGATGGCTTTCAAGGCGACGACACCGGGAGTGCGCAGTTCGACGGGCAGTCGATAGGGTGTCGTCGCGACTGAGGCGATCAGGACGTCGTTGGCGGTGAACTCGATTTGTTGAACCGAGCCGTCGGCGTCCGTTGCGGTTGCCTCGAGGACGAGGGTGCTTGGCGCGGACGCGGACGTGCCGGGGGCTGGATGCACCAGCGCGACGGTGGGTGCCTGGTTGGCAATCCGCACCAGCGGGATGCCGTATTTGGCGGCCAGATAGGTCACCAGATCGGCCCGGTCGCTCGCCGACAGCGCGCGGGCGTAGAGGAGGATTTCCGCAATGTCGCCTTTCATCTGGGTGGCCAGGTCGTCGCGCGTGCCGATGCGCAACGGCACGCCAGCACCCTCCGGCACGGCGGTGATGGTCCCGCTGCCATTGGGTTGGTGGTTCAGATAGTGCGTCAATGTCGTGCCCGATGCCTCCAGACCGACCACCGCATAGACTCCGGCCGGCACGCCGGCGGTGCCCGCCATGGCTCCGTAGCCCGCCTGGCCGCCGCGAAAGGCGTTGGGCACACCCGTACCCGGAGCAAACCAGCAATCGAACGGGCGGGCCAGGTTCGCCAGTGTCTGGGCCCACACGGCCCGGTAGCTGGCGAAGTCGTCGAACTTGACCACGTAGAAGGTTGTCAGGTCGCCAGTCACGGTCGCGGTCGGCGAGTCCATCACTTCGAGATAGCGTGTGGCGCCGTCGAAATGGAGCACCGGCTTCCCATTGAGCGCGGCCTGCACGATGACGGGTGCGGCGTCCGGATTCCATTGGCTGGCGTCGTTGCCTTGACCGGACTGATCGCTCCAGCCGAGCACGGAGTCGCCCTCGCCGGTCGTGACGCCCGCATCGGCTTTGAGCCAGAGGCTCAGACCACCCGCAGGCGGGGCGGACGGCGCCGCGCCCGTGATTTGCACCGTGACGGGCGCCGAGGTGCCGCGCGCGCCCCAATTGTCGGTGGCGATGGCCGTGAACGTTGCCCACCCGGGAGACAGGAGATCCACCGCCAATTGGTACGGGCTCTCGGTGAGGCGGGCGATCACCGAGCCGTTGACGAGGAAATCCACATTGGTGACGCTGCCGTCGCTGTCGGTCACGGTCGCAGCCAGGCTGGCCGTCGCCGGCAATGCATAGCTGGCGCCCTCGACCGGGCTGGTGAGCGCGACCACGGGGGACTGGTTGCCGAGGCGCACGAACGCGATGCCGTACTTGGCCGCCAGGTAATCCACGACCGTGGTCCGGTCGGCGCCGGTGAGAGCCACGTCGTAGATCAGCAACTCAGCCATTTCCCCTTTCATTTGTGTGACCAGATCGTCGCGCGAGCCGATGCGCAGGGGCATGCCCAGGTCGCCCGGCACGATCGTGATGGCCCCTGGCCGGTCCGCCCTGCCGTTCAAATAGTGCGTGACGGTCTGGCCGGCGATGTCGAAACCGACGACCGCATAGGAACCGGCCGGCACGGTGAAGGTGCTGATGACGCCTTGGGCGGGCGTGGTCGCGGCGTCGGCGCGATACACGACGGCAGCCCCGTTTCCCGTGTTCAGATAATAGTCGTTCGGCGCGGCCCGCGCGGCGATCGTTTTTGCCCAAATGCCCCGCCAGGTCGCGAAGTCATCGGCCTTCAACACGACGAAGGTGGTGAGATCGCCCGCCAGGGCGGTGCTCGGGGAACTGGCGACATCGAGGTACTGCGGGGCGTCGGTGAAGCGCACGGCGGGTTTTCCGTTGACCGCGTCACCGACCCAGAACGGCGATTGCGTGTCGTCGTACTGTGTTGCGTCATTCATCTGGCCGGATTGATCGGCCCACGCGGTCACCGCGCCGTTCGCGTTGGTGGTCACGCCGGCGTCGGCCTTGAGCCAAAGCTGCAGACCGGCGGAAACGGGCGCCGATGGCGAAGTGCCTGTGACGTTCACGACGACCGGCGCTGACGTGGCCCGCAGGCCACCCAGAGGACCATCGTCCAAAGCGATGGCGGTCAGAGTCGCCTTTCCGGGGGTGAGCATGTCGAGATTCAACTGGTAGGGGGCGTGTGTGGCGGAGGCAACGAGGATGCCATTCGCCAGGAAATCGACGCGTGTGACTTGGCCATCCGGGTCCTGGGCCGAGACCATCATGGCCACCGAACTGGACGCTGCCACCGTGGCGCCGGGGGCCGGACTGGTGATCTGCACGGCCGGTGGCTGGTTGAACGCCAGGCTGTACTTTGACCGGAGGTATTCGATCACCGTGCCCCGGTCAGCCTCGGACAACGCTGTGTCGTAGAGCAGCAATTCGGCGAGGTCGCCCTTGAGCTGGGTCACCAGATCGTCGCGCGATCCGATGCGCAATGGCAGGCCGCTGTCCTCGGCAGGGTTCGTGAGACTGATCGTGCCGCGGCCGTTAACCTGGTCGTTGAAGAAGTGCGCCACCGCGGTGTCAGCTACGCTGAAGCCAATCACGGCGAATTGACCCGACGGCACCGCCGCGGCGCCATCGGCGCCCAGCCATTGGGCGCTGTTCCCGCGGTAGAGCCGCGGGACGTTGCTGTCAGGCAGAAAATAGTAGTCGGTCGGTCGCGGCTTGTTGCCCAGCACCTTGCTCCACACCGCGCGGTAGCCGCTCATGTCCGTCAGCTTCACCACGAACACGGTCGTCAGATCCCCGACGAAGGAGACGCTCGGTGAATTGGGGACATCGAGGTACTTCGTCCCGCCCTCGAACCGGAGAACAGGCTTCCCGTTGAGCACGTTCTCGATGAGTTTGGGTGCGCGGGCCGCATTGGGCTGCGCCGCATGGTTGTTCTGGCCCGATTGGTCGGCCCAACCCGTGACGTTGTCACTGGCGTCCTTGGTCACCCCGGCATCGGCCTTGAGC
Organism: Verrucomicrobiota bacterium; assembly: GCA_035389025.1. GTDB lineage: Bacteria > Verrucomicrobiota > Verrucomicrobiia > Limisphaerales > J093 > MWFF01. The sequence goes on along the minus strand of DAOOQY010000176.1, from coordinate 1,257 downwards.
CAGAGTTGCAGGTTCCCTTTCGGTGGTTCGCCGGGCTGAGCCCGAAGAGCCGCGGGGCTGGCCAGTGCGAGCAGTGCCGCGACGAGCACTCCGGGAGTGGCCGACAGAAGAGAAGCAACCGGATCTGGATGCGTGTTCACAGAGAAGTCCTGTGGTTGAAGTTGGAACGGGTCGAAATCTACTCTCCTCGGCGGCACGTGGCAAGCAGTGATTTGCCTCGCGGATCGCAGTTATCGCAGTTGGTCAGCCAGGCGGTCGGGGTCGGTCAAGGGCAACTGGCAGGCTTGGTCCTCGCACACGTAGGTCGTTGCGGCTCCATTCAGCGGCTTGAGAGCCTTCAGGAACGGAAGCCACCCGGCCAACATGCGCTGCCCCTCGCCGCCATCGGCCAGCAACACGGTCTTGTTCGGGACGAATTCGCGGTGCACCGCGCGGATCATGGCGCGCGTGTCGCCTGAGTCGGGCTGGCCCACAATGACAATCAGGCGCGGCTTGCGCAATTGAAAGTCGAGCGCCACCAGCATCTGCGGGCCGCTTCGAGATAGCGCGGCTGGTCCAACACCTGGGAAGCGCGCGCGAGCGCCGAAATCATCAAGCCGTTCCACGCGGTGAGCGTCTTGTCATCGAGGTGCGGACGCTGGCGCCTGGCGCGGAGATCAAAGAGCGTCTGGCGTGCCTCGGCCAGGAGCGCCCCGACCCTGTCGGGCGACAGGCTGAACTGTCTCGCGGTCTCCTCCAGTGCCCGAGAGACCATCAGCACATTCTTGTTTGGAAAGCCGCCGTGCGGATCGCTCCGGACGTTGCCTTGGGCCAGGACGCCGAAGTATTCGTTGAACACCTGCGCCTTCGTATCGCCCAGCGCCCGCCGAATCTCGGCGGCCTCCCAGACGTAGAACGCGCCTTCGGCCTGCCGGACGGGATCGCCCGGTTGTGGACTGTCGGCGCTCGATGCGAGCACCTGCTCACGCTGCGTCTTCCACGCCTCGACGATGGCTTCAAGGACAGTGTTCCTCCCGATGCTCGAATTGACAGCAGGAAATCTCCGATTGGTGGTTGATCGTCCAAACGAAGTCTGCGAAACAGGCGCATGCAACCGATGTCCATCCGCGCGATTGCCCTCCTGTTGGTCTTCTGGTCTGTCGGGCCGCTGCTGACCGGAGGAACGGAACCGCTGTTGCCAACCGCCGAAACGCCCGCCCAGCGCGAGGCGCGTCTGTCCTGGTGGCGCGAGGGACGGTTCGGTCTGTTCATTCACTG
>DAOOQY010000175.1:0-7640 GCA_035389025.1 Verrucomicrobiota bacterium | reverse complement strand
CCGCGTCTTCCGCCCCGCGCGCGCCCAGGCCGAAGTAGGCCGAGGAGGTCTGCAAAGTCTGCCGCAGCTCCGACACGTCGACCGGCTTGCTGTCCAACTCGGCAAACTCAAGGTCCGCCAACTGGGCCTTGATCTCGCCGATCAGAGCCAGCTTGCGCGTCGGGTTTTCACTCAGATAGGGGACCATGGAATCAACGCTTGCGACCGTTGGCAAGGCCTGCAAACGCCGATCGAGGTCTCCGGCCTCCGGGAGCGAATCCGCCACCACAATGCCGAAAATCACCGACTTCGAGGCCGCATCGATCAACGCTTGCTCCGTCAGCACCGCGGGCAACCCCCGCGCCTGCATGTGCAGCAGATTGTAGTCGAATGACACCTTCCCAAACTGCGTCACGGCCGCCGCCGCCAACGACAGCGCGCCGCCGAGGACAAGCGCGGGCCGATCGAGCCACACCCGCTCGATGCGGGCCCGCCGTTCGATCGCCAAGGGCGGATGGTGATCCAAAACGTTCTGTCGTCCGCGCAGCAGCAGCGCCGGAAGCAGTGTCAGCATCGGAATGAGGCAGATGATCAGACCCGCTCCGCTGATGAGCCCCATCTCCTCGATGCCCTTGAAGTCGGTGACGCTCATCGCCAGAAACGCGCCCGCGGTGGTCAGGCACCCGGTGAAGATGCCAATGCCCGTGTTCACCGCGGCGGTCTCCATGGCGGCAGGCTCGGGATGGCCACCCCGCAATTCCTCCTCGTAACGCGTCACCAGGTGGATTCCGAAATCGATCGCCAGCCCGATCAGGATCGGCAGGAACGTGACCGTCAGCAGATTCAAATGCCCGATGGCCAGCGTGGTAAACCCCAGCGTGTACGCCAGGCCAACCACCAGGCACAGCACCGCCTTCAACGGACGCCCGGTCTCCCGATACGAGTAAACGAACAGGAGCGCGCACAGGAGCAATGTCACGATGCTGGCCTCGGTCGAATCGCGCTGGGACTGGGCCATCTCGTCCACCTCGAGCACCGGCTCGCCCGTCAGCCCCACGCTCAATCCCGGCACCTCACCCTGGACCTGCCGCACAATCTCGCGCATCCGATGCACGGCCGTTTCGTTCAGCGCCTCGCTCGCAGCCCGGGCGGTCACCAGGTAGAGGCGATTGCGATTCGTCCCCAGGGTGATGTAGAGATTCTCCTCGGCCTCGGGCCCCGGATCGAATAAAGCCGTCACCCCGGGCGAGGGCGGAAGGCCCGGCCGCTCGATCGCCTCCGCGGCCTGGGTTGCCACACGCGCCAGGGCCGGCAGCGCCTTCATCAGGGCATCCGCACTCTCTGTCCGCTCGCCCGAGGCATTCCGGAACTGGCGATTGACCTGGCGGAACAGCCCGTTGAGATTCGTCACTTCACTGAAACTCCGCAGAACAGGACGCGCGTCCTTGAGCCGTTCGAGCATGTCGACCAGCACCTGTTCGTCAGGAACGAAGAGGAGCGCCTTTTGACCCATCATTTTCAGATCGCCCTTGTAGAACACATCCGTGAAAAGGTCCTTCTCCGCCTCCAGCCGCCGCCCCAGCCTCTCGACGAACTGCCGCTTCTTCTCGATGTCCCCGCTCTGGACCACAACCACCAGGTCGCCCTGCCCGTGAAACTCCCTCGCGTAGGTCAGGAAATTGCGGTGATACTCCTTGTCGGCCCCGACCAGGTTGTTCCGGTTCATGTCGAACTTCAACCGGTCAACCGTCACGAACACGCAGACGCACACCAGAGCGAACTGCGGGTAAACAAAGAGCCGCGGATACCGGACCACCGCCCGGACCAGCAGCCTCAGCAGGCGCATCATGAGCGATTCACGCGCCACAGCAGCAACACGGGGCCAGATCAGCCTTCCTCCCCGGAGAACGCCGCATTGGAATGCACTTCCTTCACGTCGTCGTGGTCCTCGATCGCATCGAGCAACCGCGTCACCTCCCCCTCCGCCGCCCCGCTCACGGGCACGGTCAGCGTCGGCACAAATGTCACCTCCGCGCTCTCGCACTTGATCCCCTGCGCCTCGATCGCGCCGTGAACCGCCTCGAATTGGCCCGGCTCCGTCAGAATCTCATAGCCCTCGGCCTCCGCCTTCAAATCCTCCGCCCCGGCTTCGAGCGCGATCTCGAGCAGTCGCTCTTCCTTGGCCGCGTCGGACGCGATAATGATCTGTCCCTTGCGCTGAAAGAGGCGGGTGACGCCCCCGGCCGTGGCCAAGGTCCCGCCGTGTTCGGAGAGCAATCGCCGGATTTCCGCCGCGGTGCGGTTCCGGCTGTCCGTGCTGCACTCGACCAGCATAGCCACCCCGTGAGGGCCGAACACCTCGTAGGTCAGGTCTTCGTAGGCCGCAAGATCGCCTCCCCCCGTCCCTTTCTTGATGGCCCGCTCGACGTTGTCCGACGGCATGTTCGCGCTCCGGCACTTCAGGAGCACCATACGCAGACGCGGATTCATGTCGGGTTCCCCCCCACCCAGCTTGGCGGCAATGGAGATCTCCCGCGAGAGCTTCGCGAAGATGCGCGCCCGTTTCGCATCGATCGCACCCTTGAAGTGTTTGACCTTCGCCCACTTGCTGTGTCCAGACATAAGCAAAAAGTGATTGTCGCCGCCCCGCCTCGCGCCCGCCGCCCGCCGCCCAGCGCGGGAAATCCCGCCCAAAAGTACCAACCCCGCCAATCCCTTGTCCAGAAAGGGAACCAGGACCATTCCGTCTGACCTGAGAGCAGTCCACCGTGGGAAAAGTGTGTCGTACTTCTCTGTCTCGCAAGCCTGGCGCGGTTTTGCCTTTCTCGCCCGCATTGCAGACACCATGCGGAATCCGATCGCCTGTGCACTGACGGGGTGCAATATGCGGGCCAGACCGCCTCACGTGGGACGCCGCCTGAGCACAATCGCCAGGTTGTCCGCCAGCAACCCCGCCCCCAGAAGGCCCTCGACCCCGCGATAGAGCAGCCTGGCCGGCCCCAGCCATTGGCTCTGCTTCAGACGCGTCGTCCGCCGCAGCAGTTCCGCGCGCTCGTTCTCCGGCACCCGATCGCGCATCCGACGCCAATCCTGCCACAGGACCACGGGATTGAAGTGCGTTGACCGCAGCATCACCAGATCAAAAGCACCCTCCCGAGCGGCAAACGCGCGCAGAGTCGCCGGCGAGAAATAGTTGACATGATCCGGCATCACGTAACGGTACCGCGCCCCGCACACGCGAATCGCCAACGAACCCAAATTGGGAACCAGGGCGCAGCAATGCCCGCCCGGAACCAGCAGAGCCGCCGCCCGATGGAGAAAGGCGCCCGGATTGACCAGATGCTCGAGCACGGCCCAGAACGTCACGGCCTCGAAACGGCGCCCGCCGAAATCGTGTTCCAGAAACGGCGCGCGCACCACCTCGATTCCCTGAGCCTCCGCGTAATCCAACGGCGCGCCCGCAACATCCACGCCTGTCACCCGGTAATCGCCGCATCGGCGCAGATGATGCAAGAACGCGCCGCTCGAACACCCGACATCCAGGACCGCGCCCCTCTTGCAGAAGGCTCGAAAGAGGCGCAACTCGCGTTCGAATCGCACCGGCTGATAGTCGCTCTCGAGCTTGGCCGGCGACAGGTAGTAGTCCGTGCCCAGCGCATCGTAGAATCGCCCGGTCGCGAGGGACTCGGCCACGGGATTCGCATACACCATCCCGCACTGCGCGCACCGGACGGCGCGCAACGCCCCTTTCTCCCAAAACGTCTCCGATTCCCTCCCGTCGCACACAGGACAGGCCCGCTCGATCGCGTCGCTGCATGGACCGCCCGGCATCGGTTCGCCCGGGCGCGACCGCCGTCCCCCGCAGACGCCGCATCCGGGCACGACGGGACCACGCGAGGAAGGCTGCTCGACTCGATCAGTCACAAGGGGCGACGTTAGCCCGGATTTCTCACCAATGGAAAGGTGTAACGGAAATCCGGGTTAGGGCCGCGCCAATCCCATCTTCTTCATCCGCGACAGGAGGGTCGTCGGCTTGATCCCGAGGAGTTCGGCGGCGCCATCCCTGCCTTTGATCTTCCAACTCGCCCTTCCGAGAACCGCCAGGAGGTTCTCGCGCTCGAGGTTCTCCATCTCGGCTTCCGTGAGAAATCCCGGAGAGTTGGCGTGTCCGGACCGCGCCTTGGGTGCGCCGAGCGTCGGGGCCGGATCGGCGACAGGCAAATCGAACTGGAGCGGCCCCCCCCGAGCGAGGATGACCGCACGCTCGATCACATTGCGCAACTCGCGCACGTTTCCAGGCCAGTCGTAGGCTTCGAGCCGGGCGACGCCCGCGCGCGTCAGCCTGGGCCGCAGACACCGCAGTTCCTTCACCGACAACTCGACGAAGTGCTCTGCCAGCAGCGGGATGTCGTCCCTGCGCTCCCGAAGCGGAGCCACGTGAATCGGAAACACGTGCAGCCGATAGTAGAGATCCTCGCGGAAGCGCCCCGCCGCCACCGCCTTCTTCAAATCGCGATTGGTGGCCCCGATCACCCGCACGTCGCTGTGGCGCGTCCGATCCTCCCCAACCCGCTCATACCGTTTCTCGTGCAACACACGCAGCAGTTTGCCCTGCATTTCGAGCGGAATCTCACCGATCTCGTCCAGGAAGATCGTCCCACGCTCCGCGGTCTCGAACCGGCCCGCACGGTCCTTGATGGCTCCCGTGAACGCGCCCTGCACATGGCCAAAGAACTCGCTCTCGAACAGGTCCTTCGGAATCGACGCGCAATTGACACGGATCATCGGCCCCTCCCTGCGTCCGCTCCGGCGATGAATCTCGTGTGCCACCAGGTCCTTGCCCGTCCCGGTTTCACCGAGGATGAGCACCGATGCGTCCGTCGGCGCCACCAGATCAATCTGGCTCACCACCTGCCGCAACGCGGCGCTCCGCCCGATCAAGTCCCCAAAGGCCTTGGCCTCGACCACTTCCTCCTGCAAGTAGCTGTTCTGCAGTTCAACCTGCGCCTTGAGACGCTGGATTTCCTCGAACGCACGCGCATTCGCAATCGCCGCCCCGATCTGGTTCGCAAAGACCCGGCCCCAGGAGCGCGAATGGCCCGGCATGTCCCCCCGAACAAACCCAATGATCGCTCCCAGCAACTCGTTCTTGTACACGATCGGAACCGCCCCACAGCCGCAGACCCCGTGCCGACGCAGCAAGTCAACGCCGACTATGTCCGCAGCCTCGCCGTCCATGTCCTCGACCAGACGATCCTCGCCCGTCGCCGCCACGCTCCCCAAAAGTCCCAGCCCCATCGGAATCCTGCCGCCCGGATCGTCGAAACGCAGCCCATCCGCCCCCTCATCGCCCAGCGGCCTGCATTGGCCAGCCACCAGGTGCCAGCAGCGCGACCGGTCAGGACACCGCAGCCGATGCGGACACCCCGAACAGACATCCCCCTCCCCAATCAGCCATACCTGCATGCAGACAATGTCGGGACGTTCCACCGCGCGGCGCAGGAACTTTTGCAGCACCCGCTCGACCGACTGCTCGTGCGCAATGTCCAGAAGCAGTTGCGCGGCAACATTCGGATCGAAGCGGCGGTCACTCGCAGTTTCCATCGTCAGCCAACCGTGCCCCACCCCCCGCAACGAGTCCAATCAAAAAAGGACGAATTCTCGCACGGTCGATGTTTCGAACAACCAACACATGTGCAGAGCGACCGGTGTTCGCGGACGATCAGGTGCGAGGCCTGCACCTCGCGGAATCCCCCATCCCATTCGAATGGCCATTCGCCAACAGTCGGATCATCGCCTCTTTCGTCCCTTGCCTTGTCCCTCCGATTGTCCCTTCTCTCGCCCCTTGGACGTTCGATTTTTCGTACGGTTCCTCCATCCTCCGATGATGCCACCAGCTATGTTTCACATTGCACACAAGCACTTTACGAATAGTACGCTGCACTGGCACAAACCATGCTCTATGGCGGTGTCCGCAGAATAGTACCCAGGACAATGGACGACAAGCGAAACACGCCCCTGATTGTTGATGTCGACGAATCGACATTCGATTCGGAGGTGTTTCATTGCGCACGGCCTGTCCTGGTGGCGTTCGGAGCGCCGTGGAGCCGCCCGTGTCACATTCTGGAATCGACGCTCGATGAAGTCGCAGCGGCCTGCGCCGGGAGTGTGAAATTGGTCAAGGTAAACGCCGACGACAATCCCGACCTGAGCATCTGCTACGAGGTCGAGTCCATTCCGACACTTCTCTTTTTTCTCGAGGGGCGCCTCGCCGCCAAAGTCGTGGGCACGGTCAGCAAGGAGGCCATTCTGGCCAGGTTGCGCGCCGTCCTCGACCGCGGTGAGACCACCTCCCGACTCTGAAAGCAACCGAAGACAATGAACCCCGAAATGAGCAGACTGGCAACGCGAGAGGCGAATTCCTTGGCCAAGGAACCGGAAGACGGAGGGAAGGCCCGGACCACCATGTCCGACAAGCCTTGGGCCGCATCTCCGAGGCGGACGGCGCTTCTGGGTCTTTTGGGATGCGGGGTGTTCCTCACGGGCTGCGGTCGTCCGCAACAGGCCCGACCGCCCGCCGGCCCGCCCGAGGTGGCCGTGGTCACGGTGGCCAGCCAGCCGATCGTGCTGACCACCGAAATGCCCGGCCTCACTTCGCCCTACCTGATCTCGGACGTCCGTCCCCAGGTCAACGGCCTGGTCTTGAAACGCCTGTTTACCGAAGGCTCCGATGTCAAGCAGGGCCAGCAACTCTATCAGATCGATCCGGCCCCCTTCCAGGCGGCGCTCGACAATGCGACGGCGGCCCTCGGCCGGGCGGAAGCCAGCCTGCCGGCGCTGCGGTCGCGGGTGGACCGCTTCAAGCAGGCGCTGGCGGACAAGGCGGTCAGCCAGCAGGACTTCGATGACGCCGACTCGGCGCTCAAACAGGCCGAGGCGGACGCGGCCTATTGGAAAGCGTCGGTGGAGAGCGCGCGCATCAACCTCGAGTACGCCAAGGTCGTGTCCCCCATCTCGGGCCGGATTGGCAAGTCATCGGTCACGGACGGCGCCATTGTGACGGCTTACCAGCCGATTCCGCTGTCCACGATTCAGCAGTTGGACCCGATCTACGTGGACGTGTCGCAATCGGCGACCGAGTTTCTTCGCTTGCAGCGCCGCCTCGATGCGGGTCTGCTGAGCCAGAGCGCAACCAACTTCAACAAGGTCGAACTCTACCTTGCCGACGGCACCAGGTACTCGGAGGAAGGGACACTGCAGTTCCGCGACGTGTCGGTCGATCCCAAGACCGGTTCTGTGATCCTGCGGATGGTCTTCCCGAATCCGAAGTCCATCCTTCTCCCAGGCATGTTCGTCCGCGCCGTGGTCAAGGAGGGCGCGAATGAGCGGGCGATCCTCGTGCCGCAGCAGGCCGTCTCGCGGGACCCTCGAGGACACCCGCTGGTCATGGTCGTGAACGGCCAAGGCCAGGTGGAACAGCGCCAAATCGGCCTGGAACGGGAACTGGGCGATCAATGGCTCGTCTCGTCGAATCTGACAGCCGGCGACCGGGTGGTCGTCGAGGGCAAGCAGAAAGTGCGTCCGGGGATGTCGGTGAATGCGGTGCCGTTCGACCCGAATGCGAAACCGGCTGGCGGACCGCCGCCGAGTTCCGCCCAAGC
>DAOOQY010000174.1:0-7667 GCA_035389025.1 Verrucomicrobiota bacterium | reverse complement strand
GTGCGCGATCTGAGCGTGCCGCAGGTGGGAGCCAAGCCGCCGTCACGCCTCCTGCCGCCCGCAAAGCCCGAGAGCCCCGCGATCGAGGCGCCTGCCGACGATGCGGTCGAGATCATCCCGGCCACGGAGGTGGCGGCATCCGCGGCGGAGCCCGGGGCGGCCGCGCCGGCGCAGCCCGGGGGGGCCGGAAATTCGAGTCCGAATGCGGCGGCATCCGACACGCCGGTCAAGGACGGCAACGGCGCTTCTGGCGGGCCGGAGTCGGGCGCGGGGAAGGCCGGGGGAGGGGCGGGCGAGGGTGGGGCGGTGACGGCGCGTTCGAGGCCGGCCATGCGCAAGCCCAAGCCGCTGTCGGTGGCGACGCCGCCGCTGATCGGCAACTACAAGTTGCCGTCCATCGATCTGCTGAATCTGCCCGATTTGGCGGTGAAACCGACCGAGTCGAAAGAGGAATTGATGGCCAACGCGCGTCTGATGCAGCAGACCTTGGCCCAATTCGGCATCGAGGTGGCTCTGGGCGACATCACCAAAGGGCCGACCATCACGCGCTACGAGTTGCATCCGGCGCCCGGCGTCAAGCTCGAGAAGATCACCGCGCTGACCAACAACATTGCGGCGGCGCTCAAGGCCGAACGCATTCACATCCTCGCCCCGGTGCCGGGCAAGAGTTCCGTCGGCGTCGAGGTGCCCAACGCGGTCAAGTCCAAGGTGATCATGCGTGAGTTGCTCGAGTCGGACGAGTGGCGCAGCGCGAAGGCCCGCATCCCGCTGGCGATCGGCAAGGATGTCTACGGACATCCCATCGTGGCGGATTTGGCGGAGATGCCGCATCTCCTGATTGCGGGCAGCACCGGCTCGGGCAAGTCCGTTTGCATCAACGCCATCGTGGCCTCGCTGCTCTACAAGTTCCCCCCCGACCAGCTCCGCTTCGTGATGATCGATCCGAAGGTGGTCGAGTTGCAGCAGTACAACACGCTCCCGCACCTGGTGGTGCCGGTGGTGACCGATCCCAAGAAGGTCATCCTGGCCCTGCGCTGGGTGGTCAACGAGATGGAGAAACGCTACCAGATTTTCGCCCGCGTCGGCGTGCGCAACATCCGGTCCTTCAACGAGCGCCCCAAGAACAAACCGCTGCCCGTCCGCCAGCCCGAACTCCCCTTGAGCGGCCGTCGCGAGAAAGTCGAAGCCGGGGCGGATGGATTCGCCGTCGAGGTCGACGAGGAGATCGTTGTCCCGCGCGACGATGACATCGTGATTCCGGACAAGCTCAGTTACATCGTGGTGATCATCGACGAGCTTGCGGACTTGATGCTGGTGGCGCCCGCAGACGTCGAGATGGCCATCGCGCGCATCACGCAAATGGCCCGGGCGGCCGGAATCCATTGCATCGTGGCCACGCAGCGTCCGAGCGTGGACGTGATCACCGGCGTGATCAAGGCGAACATCCCCTGCCGCATCGCCTTCCAGGTCGCGGCCAAGGTGGATTCGAGGACGATTCTCGACGCGATGGGCGCCGACAAGCTGCTGGGAAAGGGTGACATGCTCTATCTGCCGCCCGGCTCGGCCAAGCTGATTCGGGCGCAAGGGGCGCTGGTGACCGATCAGGAAATCCAGAGCGTCGTGGACTTCATCGCCCGCCAGGGCAAGCCGCTCTACGACGTCGAGATTCACCAGCAACTCTCGAAGCCGAGCAGTGCCTTCGACGATGGCGAAGGCATCGATGAGGACGAGAGCCTGATCGAGCAGTGCATCGAGGTCATCCGCAGCGAGCAGAAGGCCAGTGTGTCCCTCCTGCAACGGCGCTTGCGCCTCGGTTACACGCGCGCCGCCCGCATCATGGATGAACTCGAAAACCGCGGCATCGTCGGACCCAGCAAGGGCGCCGAACCCCGCGACATCCTCATCGACCTCGATGTCGGCGAGGAGACGGAAGACGACGGCGCCGGCCCGCGGTCGATGGCCTGAGGACCGCGTTCCGGGGAGTCCAGTCTCCTTTCCCAGAACGCACCGGGCCCATGACCCGGTGTCAAAGAGACGACCCGCGGCCGCCCATACGCGTTAACCTAAGGAGAGATCCTCAGTCGTTCCCGCGAGCAGCACCGTCGTGGTTGCCCAAGTCCTTGTGCCGTCGACCACGCTGGTGCGCGGTTCGCTCCCGTGCAAGCTCCGCATCTCAGCCCGCAAACTGCAGCCGGGTGGTCGGAGCCTCGGCATCCCATCCGCGCGTGGGTGCGCTGGTGATTGAGGCGACGTCTTTGATCGAGATTTGGCGTCCGCGCGCCTTGGCGCCCTTGACCTCGATTTGCGACGGGTCGCACGTCTGCTGGTTGATCTTCTGATAGGGCGCCGGCTTATAGCGGATGTAGAGTTCGCGGGGCGTGTCGGGCTCGAAGAAGAGGACCTTGGATTTCTCGGGCGCGAGCCAGTAGTCCTTGTCGAGAATGGCGCCGCCGAATGTGAATCGCTTCAGGTAATTCGAGTCGCGCGTGGCGTAGGCGAGGGTGAAGACGCGGTCGCGCTCGGGCAGTCCGGCGTGGATCACGTCCGGCCCGACGAACAGCTTCTCGGGCAACTCGATCACCCGGTAGCGCCCATCCTTGAACACCATCAGGATTCTGTCGTATTTGGTGCAATCGACCTTGAACTCGTCTCCGTTGACCTTGTAGCCGAGGTAACCGGTCTCGCGGTCATAGGCGACCTTGAACGCCCTGAACGCCACCTCCCGCGCGTCGATCTCGTCGTGCCGGCTGGATTTGGTCAGGCGCGGGTAGATCGGTTCGTAGCGTTCGAGCAGGGTCTCGAGGTGGGCGATGGCGTGGGCGGTGAGGTGTTTGAGGTGCTTGCGGGTCTGGGCGAGGTCGGCCTCGAGAGCCTCCATCTCCTGGCGGTGCCGGTTGATGTCGAAGAGCGAAATGCGCCGGATGCGCACGGCCAGCAGACGTTCGACGTCGGGGTCGGCGAGGGCGCGCAGGCATTCCTTGCGGAACGGTTTGAAACCGTCGTAGACGGCGCTCACGACCGCCTCGTTCGTCTTGCACTGCTCGATCTTCTTGTAGATGCGCTCCTCGATGAAAATCCGTTCGAGGGTGCGGAAGTGGAGTTCGTCTTCGAGCCGGCTCTGCTTCCCTTCCAGTTCGAGCCGGAGCAGGCGGCAGAGCTGGTCCGTAGCCTCGCGCAGCATGGCGGAGACCGTCATCTCGACCGGGCGATGGCCTTTGATGACGACGATCCGGCTCGCAATCGTGACTTCGCAGTCGGTGAACGCATAGAGCGCGTCGGCCAGCTTGTCCGAATCCACCCCCGCGGGGGCCTTGATCTCGATCTCGACATCCTCGGAGGTGTAGTCGTGGACCGATTTGACCTTGAGTTTGCCTTTGCGAACGGCGTTCTCGATCGACGCGATGAGCGATTCGGTCGTGGTCCCGGGCGGGATTTCCTTGATGACGATGGTCGATTCGTCCTTGACCCGCAACTTGGCGCGGACCTTGACGCTGCCCTTGCCGTCCGCGTAATCGCGCGCGTCCATCAGACCGCCGGTCGGGAAGTCGGGGAGGCACTTGAAGGGCTGCTCCTTGAGGATGGCGATCTGGGCCCGGAGCAACTCGGGAAAGTTGTGCGGGAGAATGCGCGCCGAAAGGCCGACGGCAATGCCCTCCGCGCCGAGCATCAGGGCAAGCGGCAGTTTCGAGGGCAGCGCCACCGGCTCCTGCTTGCGTCCGTCGTAGCTGGGCACAAACGCCGTCAACTCGTCGTTGAACAGCTCCGTCCGCGCCAGTTCGGTCAGGCGGCACTCGATGTAGCGCGGCGCCGCCGCCGGGTCGCCGGTGTACAGGTTGCCGTAGTTGCCCTGGCGCTCGATCAGATAGCGTTTGTTCGCCAGCACCACCAGCGCGTCTCCGATCGATGCGTCTCCGTGCGGATGGTACTTGGTGGTGTCGCCAATGACGTTCGCGACCTTGGTGAATCGTCCGTCGTCGGTCTGGTGCATCGCCCAGAGAATGCGGCGTTGCACCGGCTTCAACCCGTCCGCCAGCGCCGGGATCGCCCGGTCGCGAATCACGTAGGACGCGTACTCGAGAAAGCTCGTGTCGACGCGGCGGTGGAACGGGAGATCGATCCGCTTTGGGTCGAACGGGCCGTGGGATGGGTTCGCCGAAACGGCCTCGGCGATGATCTCATGGGGGTCGTCCGCTGAGCTCGGCAGCGCCTTCGAGCCCGCTTTGTCCTCAGCGTCCGATTCCCGACACGACGCGTCGTCAGCCGCCGCGGCCGCCGGCGCGGGGCCGCCCGGCTGCGGCGCGGCATCGGACGCCCGAGCGCCTTGGATGCTCAAGTCCAGTTGGTGCGGATCGGTTCTCTTTTTCTTCCCCATGCGCGAGTGTGTCGTTCAAAGGCCTGACGTTGCCGGGCCGCGTGCAGGGCGCCGCTGGAGCCGGAATTCGGGAAGACGATCCCGCGGCCGCGCTTATTAGGTTGACGCGCATGCGCAGCCGCGGGACCAACTCGACGAAGGCTGTTCCTCTTGCAGGCCCGGGCTCGGTTTTGCCGCAGCCCGGAGCTCCGATGATCACGCGCAGCGTTGCGAAATGTCCAGGCTCGGGCGGCTTGGCGGCGACCGAAACCGGGCAGACGAGCCCGCGGTGGATTCTACTTCTTGTCCGGCTGGCTCTTGGCCTTCTCGGCTTCGGCCTTGGCGCGTTCGGCGGCCTGGAGTTTCTCGAGATCGGCGGCCTTGATCACTTCGATCTTGGCGCCCTTTTCGAGTTCCTCCTTGGACGGCACCTTGATGATGTCGCTGGTGACGGGCTGCTGGGCCGCGGGGGCCGCCTGGGGCGTCTGACGCGGCTGGGCGGAAATCAGTTCGACCTCGAAGATGAGGGTCGAGTTGGGCTCGATGCTCGCGGTGCCGCGCTCGCCATAGGCCAGTTCGGACGGCAGGTACAACTCCCATTTGGCGCCCGGCTTCATCAGCTTGAGCGCCTCGGTCCAGCCGCGAATGACGCCGGTGACGGGGAAGGTGGCAGGTTGCCCGCGCTTGTACGAACTGTCGAACTCGGTGCCGTCGATGAGCGTGCCGCGGTAGTTGACGGTGACCATGTCGTTGGTGCCCGGCGATTGCCCGTTGCCCTCGGCCAGGACCTTGTATTGCAGTTCGTAGGTGTTGGTGGCCACGGTGACGCTGTGCGTCTTGATCCCTTCCTTGGTCCGATTGTCAGCCAGGTATTTCGCGCCGGCCTCCTTGTTCTTGGCGCCCAGTTGGCTGCGCATCTCCTGCTGGTAATCCATGATGGCCTGGCGCATCTGCGCTTCATCCAGAAGCGTGGGCGAACCGCCGACCACGTCTTTCAGACCGCGGTAGATCAGTTCGACGTCAAACTGTTCGTTGCTCAGTTTGTTGCGCTTGAGGTTGGTCCCCAGGCTCATGCCCAGGCCGTAGGAGAACTTCTCCTTCGAGTTCTTGAGTTGGGATGCATCGTCGGCCGCGGAAGCCGCCACGCCGATGCCGCAGAGGGCCACGATCGCAATGAAGCTAAGTCTCATGTATGTCTCTCTTTCTTTCAGTTGACTTTCGAGATTCCACCGCCGGTTTTCAATTCAAATCACGCCGGCTACTCTTTCTCGACGCCGCTGGTCCAGCACTTCTGGAGTTCGGCGGCCGAGGGCACTTCGAGGGGGCGAACGATGCGGAAACCGACGAACTGGGCGTCGGTGAGCCACCAGATGCTCTTGGGCAACTGCGGGTCGCGCATCTTCCAGTTTCGATCCGACGCACGGCGGGCGGCGCTGCGGAGCTTGCCGGCCGAGTCGTCGAACGACCCGCCGCGCACGACGTGCGGATACGGTTTGGTCGCCTTGTTCCAGGGGTTGATGAGGGTGTCCTTGAGGCTCTCGTAGCTGTCCTCGTACTGGTCCAGGCACCATTCGGCCACGTTGCCGTGCATGTCGTGCAGGCCCCACGGATTGGGCTTCTTCCTGCCGATCTTGCCGTACTTGAAGTCGCTGTTGTCCTCGAACACCCCATACTCGCCCAGCTTGCCCTCGTCGTCTCCAAACGAGTAGGCCGTGCTCGTGCCGGCCCGGCAGGCGTATTCCCATTCGGCTTCGGTGGGCAGGCGGTAGAAGTGGCCGGTCTTGGCGCTGAGCCAGTGGCAATACTTGTTGGCGGCGTGCTGGGTCATCGAGATGGCCGGATAGCCCTCCTTGCCCATGCCGAAGCTCATTTCCATGTAGGGCTTCGAAGGCCGCGTGACGGCATCCGAGACCGCATTCACCGATTCCTCGGTGGGGTGATCGCCGCGCAGCTTCTTTTCGTCGTCGGGGAACATGAACAGTTCGTACTCGTTCCAACTCACTTCGAGCCGCCCCATCCAGAACGGCGCGATCTTCACCCGGCGCGCAGGGCCTTCGTCCGGGTTGCGGCCTGCCTCCGAGTCGGGGCTCCCCATCGTGAACTCCCCGCCCGGAATGGGCACCATGACATAGTTGACCTGCGTGCCCGGGATGGCGTTGGTGTACAACTTCATGTCGCCCGCGCTCCGGACGGCCTCCTTGTCGAGGCTCGCGACGATTCGCTCGTGGATGTCCGGCACGGTCGAGTCGTCGTTGTCCTGCATCGACGCCAGTTTCACCAACTCACCCGCGGCGTAGGCCGCGCCCTCGGGCTTGAAAGCCCGGGCGTCGGTGGCGAACTTCATGTAGTCGGCGCCCGTGAACACCAGGAAACTCTCTTCGAGACCGACCGCCCCGAAAATCAGGTCGCCCGATGCCGTCGTGATCGCTTGCACCGCGCCGGGGGCGCCCGCGCCATCGAGGGCAAGCACCTCGGCGGATTCGCCTTTGCCGTAGACTGCAAGCAAGCCCGCGCCCTGGGCCTTGGGAACGGCCACAAGGAGGCGGACCGGGTTGGCCAGTTCGTATGTCTTGGCCTCGCCGACGCCGAGTTTGCCGCCCGCCTCGGTCAACGGATGGAACTGGATGGATTTCTCGCCCTTCTTGTAGGTGACCACGTCCGCCACGGGCCCGCCCCGGAAGAACCCGACGACGTAGTCCGAGCCCTTGGGCAGTCCGCCCGCCTCCGCCACGATCACCTCGCGCCCGCTTCCGAAATCCGAAACACGGAACGCGTCGCCGTCCTCGCCGCTCCAAAGCCCCGTCACATAGAGCGGGCCGCCCCGTTTGAGCGCCAACCGGTTCGGGCGCACCCACGTCGCCTTGATCTCGGGTTGCGCATTCACGGCGAAACTGCCGGCGTCATTCCGGAACAGGACAATCTTGTTGGGATCGTCGTAGACCGAACTGACCGCGAGATCGTCGAGGGGCGTGTTGCCCGGCCCGCCGATGTCCACGGCCACCAGCGCGCCGGGGCCGAGCGTCTCGAACTCGATCGCCACCGGTTTGCCTGGGGAACCGGGATTGGCTGCCTCGACCACATGGACCAGGTTGGCGTCGGCTGCCGTGAACGCGAGCGCGTCCTTGTCGTCCGCCATCAGCCTGCCCAGAGTCAGCCAAGTGGGGTCCTTGAGACCGCTGACCCGGTAGTTCACCCAGTTGAAAAGGCCGTCTGCCGACTGGTACCCGACCCGGTACTTGCCGGTGGCGCGGTCGAAAATCACCACGTCCTGCCGCCGGTTGCCGTCCAGATCGCCGGTGCCGATCAACTCGCGGTC